>NZ_CP095484.1 GCF_023028225.1 Halorientalis litorea | reverse complement strand
CTCTGTACTTCTCGTGGTAGGTGATTCATTGAATCTCTATCTCTTTGATTCACTGATTCATTGATTTAGTGCCTCACATATTCTCAGCGCTCCTCTATTATTCACTGAATCCTAAAATCAATCACTCAATAACTCTTTGATTCACTGATTCACTGACTCTGTGATTCACTGAGCTATGTCCTCAACCGTTCACCGGATAACAGACACGGATGAGATCACTCTGGCGCAGTCACTCCTCCCCGAAGGCGGCAGCTAGCTGGTCCCGCATATACTCTCGACGAAGCTTCCGGGCCCGCGAATCTGAGAGATAATTCTGCAATACGACGTCGGCACTCGCACTTCCTTGTTCGGCCGCAATCTCATCGAGGCTTCCGAGGACGACGTCGAGTGACGAGGAATAGGCGTCATACCAGAAGCGTCGACCCATCTTTGGCGAGGGTGACACACCCCCGATCTCGTCAGGAAGGCCCGCTCGGTCAGCGAGTTGTGTGAAACGGTTCCAGACTGTCCATCGGGAAATCGAGCCGCCTGAGGCGTGTGGTGATGGAAACAGGTTCCCGCTCCAGTCATCGTGATCAGCAAACGTTGTGAGGCGGTTCTCGAGCACCTCTTTACCGTAGAGGAGTGACACCTCGCCGGGCCCGTTCTTCCGCTCCTCGAACGTAATATACGGAATCTCGTCGGTAGATACGTCAAGGACGAATTGACGCGCTCGTAGGCTAGCCACCTCATTCGGACGAAGACCCCATGCACACAGGGCGAGTACCAGAAGGCGGTCCTCCTGGTCGTCTGCCGCCTTGTAGAGTGCGCGAACGTGCTCGGTGGCGAGACATGGTGTATCCGTGTCATCGTCATTACCGTTCGACCAGTCGAACTCGTCGTCGAGGCCGTTAGCGGGGTTCACCGCAGCCCATTTCCGACGCACCAGATGCGCATACCAGTTCGAAACCGCGAGATGAATCCGGCGTTTGGTTTGCCCACCGTCGAGATCCGCGTGCAGGCGGTCGAACGCTGCCCAACACGCATCGACTGCTTTGTAGTCTGGGATATCACTATCCCGAGCGACGGGGGTCACGAGGTCATCGGTGTCATTTTCCTCGCAGTAGGCGGCAACATAGCGATTCAATCGGTAGCGGAGGGTATCGATTGACGAGTCTGTAAGGCCCTTGCGCTCTCGCCGTGACGTGAGGAAGGACTCGAGTGCCTCGATCGTCCGTTCGTGGTCGGTTGCCCAGTCGTAGCCCGATTCTACGGCGTCGAGCTCGAGGTCCTCGCGCCAAAACTCTGCGAAGGTCCTGTCATGATACTCCCGTAGGGCATAGAGGAGCGGCCGAAAGCCGTGGTCGCGAAGCCAGCCGTGTGTCGGTTTCTCTTGTTTTGGATCGAGCCCGTCTGTCTCCATCACCGGAGCGACGATAGCCCAGTACGCGTCGACGAGTTCGTCGAGATCGAGGAGGGTCCACGAGACGTTGTCGACGTCCTCCCAGTCTCGGTCACTCCCTGGTGTCGTTACGTCGTTCACAGTGCTATCCTCCACGGTGTCCGCTGTTCGAGGTTAGGAATCAGGGATAGACGCCTCGCTGAGTCGGTTTCCAATTCTAAGCCCGGCATATTTGGCTGGTAGCGAGTTTCTCACAAATAGGATATAGGTTTTGGGGACAAACAGACTGTTGGAGTCTGTGTGAACACCGAAAATAGATGCTGTATTGCCTCAGTATTGGATATATCATATGTCGCTATACAAAGACAGATGGGGATTAGCGGCCTACAGTTCCGGAGGATTCTGGTGTTATTAGCTCTCCGCAGATCAACGTGACACTCACCGGCTGTTAGGATCGGTGTATAGTCCATATCGCGGTCTACGCCCGCCTTCAACAGAAAGTCGGTTAGTCGCGGATATTATTCGATATCACAGCGAATACGAAGTAGAACAGCCGGACACTGTAATCATTTGAGGATTAAGGACGCCTTCGTCAGCAGGTCCCAACAGTAGCTTCATTACATATTCTCTTTATTGACAGTAATGAATGGGCTACTTCGCCGATCACGCTGACCAGATTGATTTTCAGCAGTTCGGCTCGGAAGGAATTGAGGGAATAAGATCCTGCCAAGCAGGTGGGTTCTGGGGCGTCAAGAGCCACTTCACGGCATACGAAGATGAGCCAGCACTGGTGTCAATGCCGACTGGTTCTGGGAAGACAGCGCTGATGATGTTATTGGCATTTGGACTGAGCGAGAAGCAAGTACTCGTCGTGACTGCATCTGACGTGCTTCGTACCCAAACCGCAGCGAAATTCAAACAGCTAGATGGCCTGAGACAAGCTGGCGTTGTTGATGACAAACTGGAGACCCCTTCTGTTGCAACAGTTACCTCAAGAGTCACCGACGAGGAGACCTGGGACGAATTGGATGAGGATGTTGTAGTTACTCTCCCTCACAATATCAGCAAGGTCTATGACTCGGACCAGTACTCAGATTCTATTGTCAGTCCTCCTGAAGAGAAATTTGATCTCGTCTTTTTCGATGAGGCACATCACATCAGAGCTCCCAGCTGGATGGAGCTACTCGAGACCGTAGACAGTGCTAAGCGGGTATTGTTGACTGCGACTCCATTCCGTCGTGACCGACAGACGCTACCGGGCCGGATGGTGTATCACTATCCTCTGAGCAACGCGATGGAAGAACGATTATATCAACCATTGTCTTTGACTGAAGTTTCGACGTATCGTGCTGACGATCCGGATAGCAAATTGGCAGTAGCAGCGGCTACCGAGCTGGCAGATATTAGAACGGACTACTCCAGTGCTAAGCTTCTAGTACGGTGTGATAAAATCTCTACTGCTCAAGGTTTGGAAGATGTCTACAGCAGCCATGGGCTTGATGTTGAGGCGATTCATTCGGACCGGACGTCCAAACAAAATGCAGAGACGATCAGCGCACTTCAAGATGGAGAACTTGACGGGGTCGTTGCTGTTGGGATGCTCGGTGAGGGGGTCGATATTGCGGATCTGAAGGTTGCAGTGCTTCATCAGCCCCCGAAGTCGTTTGCTTTCACACTCCAACTAATTGGCCGTGTCACTCGACCTGCGGAAGATTCGGATGTCGCTGCAACAGTTATCGCTGACCCAGACAAGTTGCGTGAGGCCGGGGTTGATGATGTCGTCAAGCGATTGTATCATGAGGATGCAGGCTGGCGTCAGCTCGTTCCAGAACTTGTCGACAAATATATTGAGACAAACGTAGCAGCGACTACTGCCGGACAAGATGCGCTTCGAGGCGTCAATGAGCAAGACCTCCAACCATACCGCAGCACTCGACTTTACGAGAGTACGGAGTCTGACGTCGACTTGGTAGCTGACGTTTCACTTGACGATGACACTATCGTCTACAAACTGCCCCGATCCGACGAGGTGTTTCTTGGGCTGATCACCGAGAAAATCGATAAACCGACCTGGGGGACTAGAACTCCGCTTGACTACCGTCAATATGACCTCCATCTCTACTACTATCACGACGAAACCGAGACTCTGTTTGAAGCTTCCTCATCCGATGAGCTATCTGACCGTATTCGTAGCCAGATAGTATCCGATGAAATTGAAATCTACGGCGGTGAATCACTCGTCCGAATGCTGCAGGCAGAGGTCGATATTGAGTACCAAGTTGCAGGACTAGCCAACGCACTGGGGCCGTCTGGGAGTCTCCCTTCCTATAAAATGTATCTTGGTGACCGGGTGGAGGGAGCTGTGAGGCAAACAGATACACAGGCCTTCGCTCAAGGCCATGCAGTTGCAGAGGTTGATGAAGAGATCATTGGCATTAGCAATGATCAGGGGCGTGTTTGGTCCACTGGTAGGGAGGGAATTGGTGATTTCATTTCGTGGTGTCAGGGTCTCGCGGGCAAACTTGAGAAATATGAATCCGAATCTGTCGCACCTAAACTTGGGTTAGGGGAGGTTCGCCGAATCGACGAGTTCCCTGCAGATCCAGTATACGGGACTCTCAATCCTACGCTTCAACAACTCGATGTTGAGATTAATACAAGCGAAGTACACGAGGAGGGTGGATGGCAGCCCGTGAAGGAATCTGCTCTAAGAGACCTCACTTACCAGACCGATGAGCCCACTGCTGTCGAATTCTCCTATACTCCATATGAGACAGCGCAGTCGCTATCTGGCACGTACAATATCGCAGATAATGAACTGACCGGTCAACTCGCTAACTGTCAGTTCAGGATAGTCAGTAGGGACCAGACCAGCGAATTGACCGGTGAGATGTTTTTCAACCGTTATCCGTTGTACTTCTGTACAGGTGACGGGACCTTAGTGTATAACGGGCGCGGACACAAGGTCAAACAAGAACTTTCAGAGGTTCCGTTGACTTGTTTTGTTGAAGAATCGAAGATCGATTGGTCGGGATGTGCTACGTGGGGAGAATACTCATTTGATGATGATGACACAGATGCCGAGGGACTCATTCATGTTCACGCCTGGGTAGAGAACTTTATCGAGGCAAACGGTGAGAGTGAACAAATTCTGTTCCGTGATCATACGACCGGTGAGATAGCAGACTATGTTCAGTTCGAGCCGTCTCAAAAGCGCATTAGCCTCTACCACTGCAAGGCATGCAAAAAAAGCAAGAAAAGTGGAGCGCGTCTCGAAGACGTTCGTGATGTTGTTGATCAGGTATTCCGGAGTATAGCGTGGATTAGGAACAGTGGGCTTCCAAAGCGGATTCGCTATCGTCAAGAGAATACTGGTGTAGAGGGGTTCAAACTGAATGAAGAGGGATTCGATGAAATCGAGACAAGATTTCAGCCGAACGAGTGGGACTTCAGAGTGTATATCGTTCAACCTGGACTGGACCACGACAAGGCCCGAACACGGGCTAACATCAATACGCTACTCCTGACCTGTAAGGAGTGGTTAGAGGCGGTTGATACTGAACTACGCATTATTGGCGATCCTAACGATCAAGTCGTGGAAGTGTCCTAAGGGTACTAATTTAGCGGGGCTCAGCTCTTCTCAATCTCGAAGGCTCGGTCAAGAAGATCTGCGAGGTCGCGTAGATTTTCCGCAGCATACGATTCAACTTTCATCGCCACACGTTCCGTTTCCTTCTGCTTCTTCCACAGCGTCACCACGACATCGGAGTCTCCATTTGGGTCCGGTAGTGCAGCTGTTATCCATGCCGTCACGGTTGGCGATCCCTCCAACCATCTCTTACTGAGTTCATGCCACTCTGGATCACACTCTTCCGGTGACGGTCGGTCCTCCCCGAACGCCTTTCGCTCCAAATCATCGGCAAAGGACCTGAGTTTCACAACGTCATTAGGAACAACCTGTACGGAAAGCGACTCGCTTTCGCCCCAGCTCTTTGCCTTCCCAAGTGAGAACGTTAGATGCCCGTCTGGCGTTCTGGAAATTCGAGCGCTTCCTCGTCGCTTGATGTTTTTCTCCGCGATAGTAACCCACTCTCCCGACTTGTCGAACGACATCCAGTAGTCTGCAGGAATCGGGACTTCAATCTCTACAGTTGGGTTCTTCTTCTGCCAGAGCCACCGCGTCACGTCGGGATACCCCTCCGTCCCGTATCGGTCCGGGAGGGCGTACGGCCACACCGAGAGAATGCCGGAGAGGTCAACATCGTGAGTCGTAAAGTCGTCTTCCTCGAGCCAGGCAACGCTGTACTCCCGATCAAGATAGTGCGCTACGACTGCTTCCTTGTCTTTTCCCTTATTCCGGTACTGGGCTTCAACTGCAATTCCCTTGCCGTATGGATCACACGGCTCGGGGAATTCCAATAGCACGTCAGGAATGCGTCCCTCGAGGTCGGACTCGAGTTCAATAGTCGCCTCCGGGTAGTCGTTTTCCAGGCGCGCGTATGCGATGGCCTTCATCTTGTGATGGATTTCGGACTCCCCTGGGCAGTCACCATCACCACTACCGGCTCCGCTGCCATCTCCTTTCCCGCCGCCCTTGTGACTGAAGTGCCGAGAGACGAACGTGCTCCCGCGGTTGTAGGACCGGACCACTGACATCTCCTCGCCGCAAACTGGACACGCAACTGTCGATCCGTCCGGGACCTGTGGAGGGAGTACTTCGTCACCGTCAGACAGTCCAAGATATGGCATATTTGTTGAGTTATTTACCTTCCTAACTCACCCCAGTCACGATTTCGCTTCTACCGGTGGCTCTGATCCACATTCGATCGCCGTAAGGTCTCTCGTGCTATCGAGTAGTCGGTGTACCTCGCCATCGCTCTCCCAGACTGTCCCTCTGGCCTCACGCAGGATATACCAGGTATCGACTTCCCACTTAATCTCGAGCCCGTGTTTTTGCCAGACTTTGAGCTCGAACTCTTTGCCGTTGAGATCGGCGACCAGATACCGGCCATCTACACGATCTGACCGGGTCCGTTTCTTCTCTTTCACCTGAACTGCGATCGAAGACGGAAGCCGACTGTTCCCGGGGATATCCTCCCAGGTGAGAACGGAATCTCTGTCACCATTCAATACGGGCGATGAATTTGATTCCTCTCTGGTATCGGGAGATAGATCGGACTCAGTCGTCTCGTTAGTCGACTCTTCGCTCGCATCAATCAGGGAGGTTGCTTCCGTCCACGATCCAAAGAAGTTGGAGTACATTCCCGCGGAGACTCGCCCGTGATGGTTCATCTCCGTCGTTTTCGGCATATGTCCGAGTTCGTCACGAACACGTCGGAGTTCCTCAAGGAGTCGCTCTCGCTTGTCGATCCCCGCAGCTTCCAGCGCTTCATCCCACGAGCCGAATTCTTGGAGACAGTCATACGATTTGTACGCGCCGTCAGAATCCATCTCCGACGCGTACGGCACGAGGTTCTCACCGTCATCAAGACGCTGAATCTCGTCGATGAGTGCCTGCCGGGATGGTCCAGAATCTGGGGTGGGCGACGTGGCGCTGTCGTCAGGCTGACCGTGGGGTTCATCGGTCGAATCGTGGGCTTGCGATGCCTGTTCGGAATCTTCACCGCTGGCGAAGTCAGCGGCTTCGCGTGCTGCAGTTATCGTCCCAAACTCGTCGGCATACATTCCGGAGCTGTATCGACTGTGTTCGTCGATCTGAGTGGTCGACGGAACCTCTCCGATTTCAGCAGCAACACGCTCCAGTTCAGTGAGAAGCGACTCCCTGCGATCGATACCGGCAGCGTCCAGTGCATCGTTCCACGATCCGAACTCCCGATAATACTCGTGAGTCGAGTACGATCCTTGATCGTCCATCTCGGGTGCCTTTGGGGCGCCACCGAGGTCCTCTGTCAAGGTCTGGAGCTCGTCGATGAGATCGTCCTGCGTGGGTTGGTGATTATCACTTCCCGTTGACTGCTCAGCGGCCGCTGTCTCGGTCTCAGGACTCGATTTATCCTCTGTCCCACTGCTGTCGCGTTCCGCCGCAAGAGCCTCCTCAAGTTTCGCATGGAGTTGTTTGGCTTCCACCACCGAGGAATTCGGTTTCTCATCTGAGGCGGACAGTACCGCCTCAAGCTTCGACTTCGCCTCACGGTACTGCTGCTGTGCCCGATCTTCCTCGCCGTTTATCGAGGCTGTGCGCGCATCACTCACGAGTCGCTGAGCCTCTGTGAGCGATTCCTCGAATTCTACCTGCCGATCAGCTCTCTCGAGACAGGTGTTGGTGAACTCCACACCGGCTTCCGCCCTCGCTGTATCGAGATCGTATCGCTCGCCCCATTCAACAGCGGATTGGAACTGTCTCTTGGCTGCGTCCAACACGCCCTCAACTGTAGTGAACCCGTTACTAGTCGCGACGACGTCGCAGCATTCGAGGAGCCGCTCGCCTGCGGCACACCGTTCCTCGTACGCAGCGATGCGAACGTATCTCGCAGCAGCTTCGAGATCGGTATCGGTACCGTCGGGGATTGTGAGCGTCTGGTCGTCCGTCTGGATTCGGATTGTGCGATGCTTCCAGAAGAGTTGGCCGGCCTGCTGAACATCGACACTCGTGACGTCCTCGTGGCGGATCTGGATCGCTTGATTTTCAGGATCATTCCCGACGACGCAGAGCACCCGCGTGGGGGTGATTACAGTAATCGCCCGATGCCCGTTTAGATCTGGCAGCTGCTGGCCGGTGTAGTCCGGAGCTTGGCGCTTCGATGCCAGCAGGAAGATTACCTCTTCGCCATTCAGCAGGTAGGTTTGAAGCGATCGCTGGTGTAGATAGCCTGTCGAGAAGAGGCCACCGTCGCCCGTGCTCGTCAGGAGGGTTTCGTCGAGGGATGCGTCTGTGCTAGGGTCGACTTGCAGCCGTCTCGAAATAGCGCTGGGCGGCTCACCCACTCCCAGCACGTCAAACACGCTGGCACTCCCAACCGCCTCATCGCTGCCGGCCTCCTCCTCGATCTCAGGAACCTGTGGATCCGACTCGGTTTCTGTCGATTCAGAACTGGGTGGCTCCGGCGAATCAGGGCCTTGAGACGAAGTTGTCTCTTCATGTGATTCGTCGTCTTCTGACGTCGACGATGGTGACTTCTGCTCCGGTGTATCGCTCTCCCCACTTGTACTCTCATCAGCTGACTCGCCGTCGGTCGGTGTTCCTTCTTGGTTGGCGGTTGCTCCTTCTTGTGACTGCTGGCCCGACGACGCCTCCTCAGAGAGCGCGCTTAACGACGCTGTCAATAGCTCGTCCAACTCCGTCGGTCGCTCTCGATAGATGGGGAAAAGCCACCAGACGCGCTGGAGGCCTTCGACGGAGAGGGCTTCCGAGTCACGGAGTGTTTCCATCGCGGCTTCCCAGTCATCCTGCGCCACTCGTTCCCCCTCCAGCCATAACTCATCCAGCAGAATTTCTGTCGCTTCGACGGTCAGTTCATCAAGCAACTGTTCCAGATTGACGTTCCCCTGAACGGTCTCTACCTCGAGATCCTCAAGCAGATCTCGGGCCCAGAGTTCGTGTCCCCGCTGCTCGGCGCGTTCCAGCAACTCGGCGTCGACGCCGGCCTCCTCGATGATCGGCTGCACCCCAATCGTCTCCCCCAGCTCCCGAACCCAGTTGAGCTCCTGCACATACTCCTTCGAGTCCAGCCCCGCAATGTAGTTCTCGTCGGGCATGGCGATGAAATGGTGGAAGTGGGGCCGCTGATCGCCGTGTTTGCGGAGGACCCGTCCCATCCGCTGTACGAGCTGAAGCTTCGTTTTGGTCCCCGCGACGTTGATGCCGACTTCCGCATCCGGGACGTCAATCCCCTCGTCCAGCATCTTAGGAGAGACGAGTACGCCATTCTCGCATTTCCCGAACTTGTTGATGTTACGTTGGACCGTCTCGTTGTTCTTCTTGGAGGAGGTCTCAAGCTGGCTGTGTGCCCGATAGACGTGATCGGACACCTCCCCGAGTTGGTCTGCGATTTCGTCAGCCGTGTCGATGTCCATCGCGAAGATAACGAGCTTGACAGGCTGGTCTGGGTCTTCGAGATAGTCCTTCGCCAGTTCGATTGCCTCTTCGATCTTCGGCTGTGATCGGTGGCGGATCCAGGTCCGCGAATGAATCGTCGCCTGGAGGTTCGACCATTCATCGGGTATGTCCTCATCGTCGAAGACCATCGACGCAGCCTCGTGTGCGCGAATGAAGTCCCCGAGGTCTTCGAGTTCGGTAAACGGGACAGGAATCTGTTTGAGAATCCGCTTGGTTGCTGTCGACCGCCGGATGTGCTTGAATTGGTCGGAGATCGACTCTGTTGCCTCATCCCACTCTTCCCGTTCGTAAGGGTCGAGCGGCGTTGGGTGTACAGTCCAGTCGAATTCGGGTATGATTCCGTCGCGACGAGCGTCCTCGACCCCATACGTGTGGACGACATCACCCAACAGCTCGGTAAGCTGCTCTCGTTTCAGCTCACCGTCGTCGCCGATCGTTGCTGAAAGGCCCATCGCAGCCCGATAGTTTGGTCTGTCGATGGCAGCTCCGTACCCATCTAAATTAGAGTAGTGGTGTACTTCGTCGTAGATGACGAGATCGTACTGGTCGGCGAGATCACGGTCGTATCGTGGCAGGAGGGACTGTGCAGTATAGAACTCCACTTCTCCACTACTAAACGATACGCGGTCTGCCTGTTCACCCGTCTGTCCGGCAGGCATCGGGAGGCCAAGCTTCTCCTGTATCTCCTGCTCCCACTGCTTGAGGATCGCATTCGAGTGGGCGACGATCATGATTTTCGCGTCGTCAGTTCGTGGTTCGTGGTCGGGGTCCTCCGGAAGGACGCCGCAGCATTCGGCGATGGCGGCGATTCCAGCCACCGTTTTCCCTGTGGCCGTCGCCATCTCGAGAATTCCGTGTCGGCCGTTGTCCAGCCACTTGTTGAGGCCTTCTTCTTGGTTATCCCAGAGGGAGACCATCAGGACAGGCCGATGCAGGCGGGACATGGCCGCATCTTTACTCATGCTGCCCAGCGAATCGGCTTCGTCAAGCAGGGCTGTCAGGAGTTCTGAATCTGACAGTGCTTCTTGCTGGGCGGCGGTCACGAACAGCTCCAACAGATAGAGACCGCCACCACTCCCAATATGAGAGACGTCTAGCGCACTCGGATCGAAGCCAAGCTGTCGCAGTCGTTTGAGAAGGACCGTTTCTGCAGGCTTCGAAATCACACCTGTTTGCGCTGACCGCTGTGCGGGGAGGTTCTGATTTAACGAAACAATGTCCTCTCGGAATCCGTGGAATCTGTCTCGATTCGTCTCGATGGGTTCCGTATCGACGATGCCCTGAATGCGGTCCGTAATGAAGTCTGCAAATAAGCTGCTGTAATATCTTTCTAAGAATTTCCATTCGATCGGATCAACAGGCCCCTCATATCGGGGCATCGTGACCTTATTTGCGACCTCATCATCTAATCGAATGAGTTGCTCTATGGACGGTAGATCAGCGAGGACGTCGGACTGGTATTCGTCGAAAAAGTCGTAGTCGTAATCAACCAGTCCACCCATTCGTCTCACCTATTCCCTATCAATCGTATGAATGTTTTCGTGAGGAACACGCTTTGTCGTCTCCCGGTACCTCGCCCCATCACGACTTCCATCAGCGGCAACCGACAGGTCCCTCGTTCCGTTCTCACAACCGATTAGGTAGCGACCTAGCATAGGAGCAAGTACAACCAGTACGGAAGTTGGATGATTCCCTCTCCGAGATCCTCAATAGGTTGTCTGCCTCGAACCGTATCACCAGCGAGGATGAATCCAAGTGGCACGTCGTACGCTTCTTTGAATTCTCGAACGGCTTCGAGTGACTCCTCACGCTCGCGTGACTGATACGCTAGCCCGATCGGGACAGGGGTTCCGTCTACCTCGAAGACGAAGTCGACCTCACCCTCTCGCCCACGCCAGTACTGGACGGTGGGCGTCTCGTCATTGCCCTGGATGGCGTTGATCCCATAGGCGAACCGCATCGTGTGGTCGAACGCCGCGACGCGGGCTAGGTCGGCCTCGCGGTCAAAATCGTTGCGGACGGTCGAGGCGTCGCCGTCGGCGATCGCGGTCACCAGCCCTGTGTCACGGAGGTAGAGTCGCACCGACCGGGGGCGGCTATTGTCGTACTCGGTAACGCCGGTCAACAGGTACAGCTCTGCCAGCGCGGGAAGATAGCTATCGGCGATCGTCCGCCGGTCGACGTCGAACAGTTCGACGAGATCCTGATACCGGAACGGCTCAGCCCCCCGGTTTCGGGCGGCGAGCGCGCAGAGGCGTTCAAGATCTGCGATCGTCTGAATCGATTCGAAGCCGGGAACCTCCTGGTAGAGGGCATCGCGAACGTCCTCGCGCAGCTGCGCGTAGTCATCCACCGTCAGGTCCGCTGCCGACTCGGCGGCGCCGTCAAGGTCGTAGCTGATGGTCCCGCCCATCGCGAGGTAGTCGACGACTTGTGACTGGATGCGTCGTTCGACGTCTGCAACCTTCTCGTACTTCTGTCGAAGCTCTGCGACGAGTGACTCGACCTCGCCACTCTGGAGAGCCGCTGGCAGGCTGTTCTCCCCGGTTCGCAGAGAGGTAGGGCTCACGCGAGTGTCTTCTTCCTCAAGATCTGGATACAGCGTGAAGAGGTAGTCCCGGAACTTCTCAGGGAGAATGGGCTGGATATCGTAGTCTTCGGCCGGCATCGCGACGCTTTCGAGTTCCCGTTCGACTTGAATGCCGGCGCTGGCGGTCAAGACGACGTGTCGTCCCGGGACGTCCTCGAGCAATTCTGCGACGGGGACGCCCCACCCGTCGATGGTCGGCTTGTTCGGATGCTCGATCTGGTGAACATCGTCGATTAGGATGAAGTGTGGGTGGTCTGCTTCGATGCGACCGAGAACCCTGCTCTCGTAGTACCGAACTGCGCGTCGTAGCTGTTCGTCCGATTGGAGTTGGTAGAGCGGATCGGCGTCGAATGGAAGATAGAGGAATCGTTCCGGATCGTCGCCAGTCTCGATGCGATGGTGAATGAACTGGTGGAGGAGCGTGGTTTTCCCGACGCCCCGTCGTCCAACGAGGCCGAGAAGCGGTTGGTCCTCGAACTGGCTGCCGGACTCGTCGGGACGGGCGAGATGATAGAAATCGCTCTTTTGCCGTGCCGGGAGTGAGAATGCTTCTGTCCCGTGTTCCCACCACGGATTATGGTCGTGAAGCGCCCGAACGAGAGCGTCACCAGCGTCGATAGGCATGGGTTTGTTGACTAACCCATGACCTCCTTCACAATGATTGTTTCGACTCAATACACGACAGTGTAGAGGTGGTTACATACTCATAATCCATCCTCTATAGTATGATACCCCACCAAACACGATATAAGGAACACTACGATGAGTCTTTGCTCTCTAATATCCGCTCTATCTTGCTAATTGGCGAAGCATTTATCACATCTTAGCGCACACTAATGGGTGTGAAGGTGGATAAAGACGCATCGTAATGATGGTTACTCTCCCTTCGTTTCCGGGGCGAGCGCACACACTATCGTCAACCACCCGTTGGCTGTCCGGGGAATGGCAGGCCACACAGATACCATGGATACGATGTACGCGGACATAGAGGACGGGAAGCGTCACAATATCGCAGTCGAATTCATCACTCGGCGAGCCATCGACTGCGACGGAGAACACGTCCACCGCTTGCTGGTCGCCGATCAATCGGGGAAGCAGTTCACGGTACTCGCCACGCCTGACAGCGAGGCGCTCCTGGGCCTGAAAACCGGGGCAACCCACCGCATCTCGGGGCTGCTGGGCGCTGCCCCTGTCACCTCCGCAGACGACATCAGGGTAGAGTGTCCTGATTGCGGGGGACGGCTTCGACCCGGACAGGTCGTCGATGCAGCTGGAGCGGCCGTCACGCAGGCTGCGTCACAGCTCTCCCTCGACAAATCGTTCGGAATCATCGATACCAGAGCCACCGTCCGTCGCGTTCGGGATGACCGCTCGCTCGTCGACGACTGGACGCCGATGGACGACGACAGGTCGGTTACCCCACCCGACTACGTCTGTGAGTCCTGTGGGCGCCGCGTCGACGTGTACGAACTTCGGGAGACCGCCGAGGCCGATCAGATGCTCGAAAACCAGGTGATGGAGAGCGCATCACCGGCGCCAGCAAGTGCCGATATGGCGAGCCCGGAGACGGTCGGACTTGCCGCGGGCGGCGCGAAAGACGTGGCCAACTTCCGGGAAAACGTCGCGAACGGGTATACGCCACAGCCGGAGGCGATCAGCGACGAGGGGCTGTTCTACGACTATCACTTCGAGACGGGAACGCGGACCGAATCGGACGCCCTGTTCGCGCCGCGCTACGCGGCTGCCACGAGCGACCACCCGATCAGTGGGGAGACCGAGCGCTACCTGTCGGTGGGGCTGGACTCGACGCTCTCGGTCGACGAGTTCGAACGGCCGCGGCTGGATCTCGTCGCCGTCCTCGACGTCTCCGGGTCGATGGACAGCTCCTTCGACGCGTACTACTACGACCAACACGGGCGCAAGCGCGAGGCCGAGGATGATGCGGCGACGAAAATCGACGCGGCGACCCAGTCGCTGTGCGCGCTTACCGAGCAGCTCCACGATGAGGACCGCCTGGGCGTCGTCCTCTACAACCACCGCGCCCACGTCGCGAAACCTCTCCGCGATGTCGGAACGACGGATATGCCTGCGATCCGTCGCCACATCCGCGAGATCGCTGCTGGCGGCAGTACGAACCTCGCGGACGGGTTCGAGGCGGCTGTCGACATGTTGGTCGGCGGGACGCCCAGTCCTGATGTCGAGCGCCGTGTCGTCTTTATGACCGACATGATGCCGAACACGGGGACGACGGGGGACAGCGAACTCACGCAGTTATTCGCGGACGCGGCCGCCGAGGGCGTCCACACGACGTTCGTCGGGATGGGGCTGGACGCGAATGCGGAGCTAGCGGACACTTTGTCGGGCATCCGTGGGGCGAACCACTACTTCATCCACTCGGCCGCAGAGTTCGAGCGTCGTCTGGGGGAGGAGTTCGACTACATGGTTACCCCGCTGGTGTACGACCTGAACCTCGACCTTGACGCAGACGGCTACGAGATCGAGGCGGTTCACGGATCGCCGTCCGCGGACGCCGAGACCGACCGCCTGATGCATGTCGGGACGCTGTTTCCCTCCGCCAAGCAGGATGGCGAAGCTCGGGGCGGCGTCGTCCTCGTCCGCCTCGAGCAGACGAGCTCGGACGCCGATCTCGATCTGGTCGCCTCGTGGACGGAACGGGACGGTGGTGAGTACACCGAGCGCGTCACCGTCGACGTTCCCGACGAGTCCAGCACATACGCCCATGAGGGCGTCCGGAAGGCCGTCGCGCTCGCCAGGTACGCTCGCGAACTCCGGACGTGGGCAGCTGACCTCCACGACCGCGCTGACGCCGCGACTGGCGTTGACGACTGGTTGCTCCCCGACCAGCGCGGCCAGCACGAGCGCGAGTCCGTGCCATTGGTCGTTCCTGATCGATATACCGAGCGGTTCGACCAGCTTCGCAGCTACCTCGCAGATGAGATGGCGGCTGTGGATGATGAGTCGATGCAGCAGGAGGTGGAACTCCTGGAAACACTGTGTCAGCAGGCGCCCGCGACGCCGCGCGAGGTGAGTGACTAATGCTCGTGTTCGCGTTCGACCGTGACTGGACTGTCGACGTGAATCCACATCCCCGCCACGACGCCGTCCCACTGGAGTGGGTGCGTCATCTCGCGCACGATACGCCGCACGCGGTCTACGCTATCGGGAATCAGACGTTGGCCGAGGAGGCCGCAATTCCGGGTGTCGTCGATATCGTCGGTCGCCACCCCGACGACTGGGACGAGTGGCTCGGCGAGAAACAGCCCGATGGTCGGTACGAGCAGTTCCCACTCCGGCGCGAGCGGCTATCACTCATCGCCGACCTGCACCCGGACGCGGACGGCTACGTCGTTGTCGACGACCTCGATTTGAGTGATGTCGACGGGTGGGAGCATTACCACGCCTGGGAGTTCGTTCCCGCGGTCGAACGGGGAGACATCCATCCTGATCTCCCGTGGGTTCGTGACCTAATGACCGACGGTGGACTTCCGTCGTCTGCCGGAATCATGCCGGCGAACGCGTCGATGCTATCGTCGTTTCTCGACGACCACACCGATGCGCCCGGATTCGAACTCACGTACATCGATGATGGGGCCGAACGAACGCAGCTGTGCCACGACGTCTCCCTTCACGCGGTGACACTCGAACGGCCTTCGGCAGCGCCAGCGCTCCAATGCACGCCGCTCGCCCCTGATAGTGACCAATTCACCGTTCCCGTCGACGCAATCGAGTTGCTCTCCGTGGTCGATCCCCCACCGAATCTCTACACGGCGAGCGCAGAGACGCCTGCCGAGGAGGCAACTGGGCTCCGCCGACTCGCGGATGTGAATCCAGAGGCGGTCCGTATCTCATCGATCCTCGCTCTTCTGGATCGCGAAGACGTTGATCTGTTCCGGGAAAAGGACGCAGTCCAGGTACTCCGTCGGGTGGCGGTGGTGCGCCCAGAGGACTGTACGCCGGCGATTCCAATCCTTCGGTCACTATTGGCACGTGACGAGCTACCCGCTCGGGCCGACGTGCTAGCCACTCTCCGCGCCATTGGTGATGCCGATCCGGGGGCGATCGCTCCACTCGCCGACGAACTCGTACCGCATCTGCAGTCGAACATTGTCTCCGTCAGGCGTGAAGCGACCAGATGTATCGCCGCGATTGCTGAGGAAGACCCCGAGGATGCTGTGGACGCCGTACCGTCGCTTGCAACGATCATTGAGGACGACGTCGACGGACTCCAGTACGCGGTGTACGCACTCTCGCGGATCACGCGCGAGTATCCGGAGGAAGTCAAACCGGTCGCCGAGACACTTGGAGAAGTCACCCTCCGTGACTCGTTGTCCGACAGCGTTCGGTTGAACGCGACCGCTGGGCTTGGACGGATCGTGGGCGAGTACCCGAGCATCGCCGTCGATATCGTCGACGACGTCGCGACCCTGTTCGACGCCGATAACCCCAAGCTCCGGAACAACGCAATCGGACTAATCGGCGACGTGGCGATCGTTCACACCGACGTGGTCGAGCCGTACACCGAGGAGATCACCGCATTGCTGACGGTCGAGGACACCTACACGCGAATCAATGCGAGCGGTGCCCTTAGCCGCGTAGCCGAGGACTCCCCGGAGTCGGTCGAACACGTCACGCCGACGTTCGTGGAGCTGCTATCGGACGAGAATCCGCTCGTCCGTGAGAACGCATGCTGGGCGCTGGGGTACCTCTGTGCTCGAGACGCGACCTCGGCCCTGAAAGACCGAGCACGCGATGATGACAACGCCGATGTCCGCACGAGAGCATCGTGGGCGGTCGCCCAGATCACCGAATGAGACTTGTCTCGGCGTTTCGCTTGTTGACTGTCCGGTCGTTCGCGAGTGCAGAATTATACGAGAGGGAGGATATCGTGATTCCATGACAATTGAACGTAACGCAGAGGGGTGTCTCCTCGGGCTGGCCTGTGGTGACGCACTAGGTCGACCGGTCGAATTCAAGAGCGCTGAGGAGATCGCATCCCAGCACGGCGAAGTAACGGAGATGCTCGGCGACGGCACGCACGGCCAGCCACCGGGGACAATCACTGACGACACTGAGATGGCACTCTGTATCGCGGAGAGTCTCGTCGACCGCCGCGGGTTCGATCCGGCCGATGTGGCGGATCGGTTCGTCGACTGGCTCGATTCTGACCCGTTCGATATCGGACTGATGACGCGCGATTCCCTGTCCCAGATCAGACAGGGAACGTCGTGGGACGACGCTGGCGCGGACGTCTGGGAATCGCGTCCCGAGGGATCCAACGCCGGCAACGGGAGCGTGATGCGGTGTGCGCCGCACGCGATCGCGTTTCGGCACTTCGATGCAGAACTCACCCAGGTCAGTCAGCTTTCGTCGGCGATCACACATGCCGACCCGCGCTGCCAGTGGGGCTGTGTGATTCTCAACCGGACCCTTGCAAACCTGATTCGCGACGAACGCGACCCACTCGGGACCGCGCTCAAGGATACCTATAGAGCTCCCGACGAACTTCGAACGGCACTCACGCAGGTGCAGGAAGTCGTCACTGGCGACCGCGACTCGGCAGCGTTCGAAGCCCAGCTTGCGACTACTGGATACGTCGTCGACTCGCTCCAGGCTGGGCTCTACTATGGTTTGACCCCTGAGTCCGCCGAAACGGCCATTGTTCAGGCTGTGAACAGCGGTGGCGACACGGACACTGTCGGTGCGATCGCCGGCGCTGTCGCTGGCGCTCGATTCGGATCGACCGATATACCGAATCGATGGACGGAAGAGATCGAGGAATCTGACCGCCTCAAGCGATTAGCGCAGCGATTGCTGACGATTCGGATGCAGATCCCCGGTAGAGGATCCACGACTATGGATGACGGGACCCTCATCTTCAAGGAACGGACCATCGAGGGACCTGCGTACATTTCCGCTCGTGAATTTCAGGAGGCGACTATCGGACACCGTCCTCATCCCGCGCCACATCGCACTATCAGAACTGCGTACCACGAGTTGACGCCGGCGAGGGCTGCGATGCTCGACTGGGAACGGCGAGCGTACGCGGTCGACAGTGGTAGATGTTCCACCTACGCTGGCCCACAGATCGATCTCGATGAGGAACCGGGCTTCTCGCAGCCGACGCTCGTCCCTATGCCACAGTATCCGTTCGTCGACGCCTTCGATGAACTTCCCGAACAAGACCAGCAACGAATCATGCGTGACGGGCAGGCAGCAGCGGATGCGTTCGTTCGGGCATACGCGGCGTTCGCAGGGATTCGGCACCCGATAACCGAAACCGAGACCGATACGGTTGGCATCGAACGCATGGATCCGATTGCGGGGGCGACGCGAGTGCTAGTCGGCACGTTCGCCGACGCCGGCGAAGCACTGTTGCGAAGCAACGAGAGCGGTGGCTACGACTCGCCAGCGGAGATCGAAGCAGCCTTCGATATCTCGGTCGCTGAGGAGGTCATTGCTGACCACCCACGTGTCGTCTACGAAGTTGCCGAGATCTTCCCGCAATTAGCAAGCGGTACGAGCGCTATTCTGGATTACATCACGCAGCTTCGTCTCCCGCAGCAGCAACAGACGTTGACGGACACCAGTCCAGAGGCTCAGCTCGCGGACCTCCGTGATACGGCCCACACGATGGTCGGAGAACTCCACGTTATGTACGAATCGCTTCGACGAGTAGCAGTCCGGCATCCGGAGATCGAGCACGAGCAATGGCAAGCTAGCACCGCTCAGTCGTGGGGTCGATGAGCAATGGTCGATGCGTGGCTCACAACTATGAGCACGAACCTGGAGGCGGTCATCAATCCTCTCATCGCGGCCTGTGAAGAGGGATTCCTCCCCGACGAACTGTACGTGCTGGATAATCCTGGCGTCGGTGAGCAGTTCGATGATATCACGTCCATGATGGAGCGTGTGGTCGTCGAATACGGCGGTGAGGATCCTGACCTCTCCGTGACGCACCTCGAGACGGAGACTGATTTTCAGGGTATCGTCGAGCACTTCCGGGAACCGATTGCCCAGATACAGGATGAGGGGGGTACGGCGGCGGTCGACGTCACTCCTGGTCGAAAGTTCATGTCGGCGATCGCGTTCCAAGCGGGGATTCAGTTCGAGGCCGACCACGTCTTCTATCTCTACGTCTCGAACAACCGCTTCTACGGCCGATTGTACCCCGATGTCCCCAGACCAGTTGTCGAACTCGTCGACTTCCAGGAGGTCTTCTAATGCAGCTTGCTCGCCACCACATCACGCATCTCCTCAACGCGCTGTACACGGAGGGCATTACGTCGGTTAGTGTTCGGCACCCGTGTGAGGAGATCGGAGAACTCCTCGAAATCGACCTTTCCGATCCCGTCGCAACCACGGTCCGATTCACGCAGGGCGCGCTCACGTACCAGGATTCCCGCGAGGAACTCCACACGACGTACGGCGAACAGGCATACGACGATCTGCCTGACAAGGATACCTACATCCGAGCGCTCGTTGCTGGTGGCCTTGTCGACATCGAAAACCGCGAGGACGTGGAGACGTTCTTCCGCCGACAGGGGTATCCCGACCTTGACGCTGGCCATCAGCCTGTGGCCTTGGGCATCGATACGAACCTCCTCGCCTGGCGGATGCCGGATGTACTCCGACTGGATCCGGAGCGCTACAGTGACGACAAGGGACGAAGCCCAGTCAACGGCTTTACCCTCGCGACGGGTATCTACGAGGAACTCAACTGGCATTACAACCACTACGAGACGCGAGCCCTCGAGGATGCGTTCGGCTCCGAGTTCGCGCGGCTGGACAATCAGCCGGCTGGGGCGAACCGTGAAGGATTCCTCGGGCTCTACGAGTACCGCCGTCTCCGCGATCATCGGTATGCGGATACGATTGAGAGTGAAACGGGCGACGAAGCCATCGTGGATGCCTACGCGGAGTACGACCAAGATAGTCGAAAGCGAGTAATTCTCCTTAGCAATGACCACGGGTTCGTCGAGCTGGCTCGTGAGGAAGGGGTACTCGCGCAACATGTGAGCTTCCCAGTTGATATTCCACGGAAGGTGACCGTTACATGGGACGAACTGCAGGATGCGCTCTACACGCTCTCGGTGCTGTTCGGCGTTCTGCGACTCCCAAAGGTAACGCTATTCGGAGTGTGGAACGGCAAATCTGGGGAGGATTGGCAACGCCGGCGTCTGGAGGTCGATTGCCGAAGCGAAAACGTTCGTGAGAAACTTCGCCGAGACCGAGCGATCACGGCCGAGTACGAGACGACGAGATGAACTGTACCCAGCATCGACGATGTACTTGCCAGCCCCTATTCGAGCTACTCTCTCGCAATTAACCCCACGTCGCGATCAGAATTCTTCTTGATATCTTTCCCACCAGATTTCATTAATATCGTCATAGGACCAGTTCGTCACGAGCAGGTCAATGTAGCTCGATAAGGTATGTCTGAACCCCTCGGGGAGCTGCACTGCGCAATCATACCACGAGGCGATGCTTGAGCTCCACTCTTCCGTATGAAATTTCTCGCCCTTGAAGTAGAACTCAAATTTTTCTTCCAGCTCACCTTCAACTGCTTTGCTGTCGGAAAAGTCGACGTCGACCAATCTAAGACTTCGATCAATCCTCCTGTCTTCACCCCAAATTCTGACTAACCCAATATAGATACCATCCTCTGTTTCCTTCCCGGGTATCTGGGATATGTTGTCCCCCCATCCTGGAATAAACTCTTCGACACCTCCGCCTGGTATGAACTCCGCCCGGATCTCGTCCTCGTCTAAGTATTCCAAGTCATCAAAAGAGGTACTCATATGGTGGACTTATCTGGGAAGTTTATAAAACTACACAAAGAACGAGGAACTCTCATTCGCACTCGGCGGGACCACGGAGCCCCAGCGAGCCCGCCAAGCTTCGATCAAGCCCGTAGTCGGCCTCTTCAATCAAGACGGGAATTCGCTTCGCCGTCAACGGATTCAACTCACGCTTTAGCGCTCAAGCGATTCAAACTGCTCCCAGATCTCTTCGTTGATCTGCTTCCTCATCGATTCAATCTCATCAGGAGACCACTCAACATCCCATGCGGCGTCGAGCGTCGTGAACACGAGTGAAACTCGGACGCTACGGCCAGTCTCCTGCTGGTTTAATGCAATCGCATAGGCCTTCATTTGATTCTCGTAATACTCCGCGTCAGCTTCCAGTTCCTCAGGCGTGACATCACCTGTCTTGTAGTCGATGATATGGTACGCGTCGGGCGTGATGATCAGGTGGTCGATGAACCCCGAGATCTCTCCGCGCTCGAATTCCGCAGTAACATACAGTTCGTCGTACTGGTGCTCTACATCGACGTCCGTGGTTTGCTCGTCAACGTAGTCTATCCCGCGCTGGGCATGTGTACTCACGCGGTTCTGGAGTTCGGGTGAGAGTGAGACCGTAGCCCCCTCGTCAACAAGCGTCTGTTCCATAAGATGCGGCCAGTGAGTTTCCGGCGGCCGCAGTTCGCAGAGTCGATGCACCATCTCGCCGAATACGCTCGCGTCGACGCCGTCCGTTTCGATACTTGTTTCCTCTGTTGAGCGGCTGTCCGATTCGGCTTCTCCGGTTGTTGGGTCCTCTTCACCGTGTCGACTCTCCGGACTCCTCTCTCTATGGTCGGTCTCTTCGACATAGATGGTACCCGTGTCTTCGTCGAATTGGAGTTCGCCATACTCCCCGTAGAGTGACGCAAGGTCAGTCGCCGAAAACCGAAAGCTGACATCTGGCTTGGGCGGCCGCGGCGACAGTTCAACGTCGGGGTCGATATCGGGCTCAGGTTGCACCTGTTCGGCTGGCGGTGTCGGGAGTGACACGGTGTACGTGCCGTCACCGTACGTACGCCGGACGTGGGTATCGGAATCGAGGGCAGTGCACACGTCCTCGGTGAGGAGTTCTGGCTGCACCCAGTCGCGCCAACTTGAAGCTGACTCAGGGTCTGGTTCCTCGAGATCCGTCATCGTTGGTTCCTCGGTCTCTCCAGCTGCCTCGTGGAGGCCGCTCAGGAGCAGATGGTCTCGTGCTCGTGTACAGGCCACGTAGAGCACGCGTTTCTCTTCGGCGCGTTCTTCGGCGCGACGGCGCTCACGAATCGTGTCACGGGCGATCGTATCCACCATCTCGAACGGATCGTCCGGACTTGGTGCCTTCATCCCGACTGCGTGCTGGCCACCAACCTGTTCGAACTCGACCTTCCCTCCGCCCAGGGCCGCTTCATCCTTGAACTCGCGACCGATCCCAGGGACGACGACGAACGGGAATTCCATTCCCTTGGCGTCGTGGATCGTTAGAATCTGGACGCCCTCGCCGGTCGTGTCAGCTTCACTCTCCCGGCCGCCGAGCTCAATACGGCGTTCGATCCGACTCACAAGTGTCGTAAGACTCCGAACACCATCGTCGCTCCATCCGCGAAGCTGTTCGCGGAACTTCTCCACGTTCGCCATCGCCTGCTGTGGACGCTCGTCGGCGCTGACACTCACCAAGTAGCCTGTATCCTCGAGGATCCGCGTCAGATACGCGGCCCACGACCCGTCGAATCCAGCGGGTTCCTCGTCGCCAAGCCCCGCCATGTGACGCCACTCTTGGAGATACTCGTAGGCATCTTGGAGTTCCTGATGCTCACTCGTCGCGAGCGCATTCCAGATAGAGTCGTCGTGGAGTTTCAACTGTGCGAGCGTGTCGTCGGTGAGCCCGAATAGCGGCGACCGAAGCGCTGCGTAGAGTGCGCGTTCGTCGCTTGGATCGGCGAGCGCACGGAAGAGGTTCAACAGCGCGGTGATTTCCGTCGATTCGTAGAAGCCGATCCCGGACGCGACCGAATAGGGGACGTCCGCCTCTTCTAACGCTCGTTCGTACTTTTTGAGGTGGGTGCGGCTGCGGATGAGGATAGCAATATCGCTCGGTTCGATATTCCGTGGCTCCGGTGGTTCATCACTGCCCTCTGTCTCTTCTCGACTACTCAGTCCGCTTTCGGTAGTCGGTTCACTCTCACTACTATCGTCGTCCGTTTCGTCTTCCTCGGGGTAGACCTGAAGCGGTTCAGCCAGTATCTGGGAGAGACGGGCGGCGAGCGCCATCGCCTCCAACTCTGTGTCGTGTTCCGGCTCGGCTGTCGCGAAGTCCGCGTAATGATCGCAGTGGTGCTCCCGGAGGTCGGCATCAGTTGGCACCGTGAGGTACTCCACAGTACCGAGATCCGCTGGATCGTCGCGATCGGCTGTCAGGGATTGGGGGGCCGCTTCGTACGGCTCACCGTCTTCATCGAAGATGGCCTCGAAGAGTTCGTTGATCGACTCCAGCACCGTCGGCAGCGTTCGGAAGTTCGTCGAAAGTTGGTCATCGTCCTCGCTTTCCGTATCCGTGTTTCGAGCGTCTTGGGACACCTGCTCAAGAGTGGTGGCCGTTTCGCGGAACTGTGTGACGTCAGCGTTCCGGAAGCGATAGATGCTTTGTTTGACGTCGCCGACGACGAACACGTTCTGGGCATCGAACGTTTCCCCGTCACTGGCCGTCAGGAGCTTGATGAGGTCCCACTGCCGTGGGTCAGTATCCTGGAACTCGTCGACCATCACGTACTCGAACTGCTCCCGTAACTCCTCGCGAATGTCGGCGTTCCCCGGTGCTTGGAGGAAGTCAACGGTGTAGGAAATCTGGTCGGTGAAGTCGACAGCGTTCTGCCGATCTTTCCGTTCCTCGTACTCGGCAGCCGCGATTTGGGTCAGCTCTGCGAGCGCCTGGACGAACGGGAAGCTGTTCGATTCGATCTCCAGATCCACGTTGACGGCGTACTCTTCGGGCTGGAGCGTCTCGACTAGTGTCTCGAACGCGCCGTCGAACTCCGTCTTTCGAGGATGGTCTCCCCACCGCGTGTTGGCTCCCGTATAGCCTGCGTAGCGTTCCCCACTACCCTTGGTGAGGTGCATACTGAGTTCCGCAATCATCGACTGCTTGGATCGGGATGGGACCCCATCATCGAATCCGGGTTCGAGTCGATCCACGACCCCTTCCGCACGCTGCCAGGTCTGTCCACCGGTCTCGATATCTGGTGGGTTTTCAACGAACTCTCGCAGGGTAGCCGCAGCCGCGACGAAGTCGGGGTGGGCCAGCCGCTCGGCGGCTTCATCCGGATCGATTGGATGCAGGGCCGACTCAACGAACGAGATGTATTCCTCCTCTGTGGCGTCCGCCCACCGGTTTGCCCACTCAAGACTCTCCGGTCGCTCGCCCAGCAGATCGGTCAGGACGTCCTGGAGCTGGCTCCGTGAGAACCGTCGGGCCAGCGTTTGCGTTGCCTCGTGGTTCTCGTATTCTTCGAGGACGGCACCAACCGTATCGTGGATCAGTGCGGTTGTCTCGTTTTCGTCTAGCGTATCGAAGCCAGGATCCACGGCGTCAATCGTCAGCGCGTGTTCGCGCAGGAGGCGAGCACAGAACCCGTGGAGCGTGTGGATGTACCCTTGCTCGAGTTCATCCGCAACCGTACGCCAGGCATCGAACTCCTCGACATCGAGCGACTCAATGCGGTCCGTGATTTCCGTTCGGACGCTTTCCTCAAGATCGTTTGCTGCCCGTTCGGTGAACGTCGTCGTCAGGATATGCTCAGGTAGTAGCTGGGCCTCACCAGTCCCGCCGTCGGTTTGCTCGCCGAGCGACTGTTCGATCATCTTCAGATATCGGGCGGTCAGCGTGGTGGTCTTGCCCGTTCCTGCCCCGGCTGTGAGGGTTACATTCCGGTCAAGGGCGTCGACAGCCCGTTGCTGCTCGTCGGTCAAGTCCTCGTAGGAGACCATCGTTACTCCACCTCCACGACGTCTTCGAGATCGTGATCCCTGGCTTTCAGTGGCACGTACGCTGACGCCCCCGTGTCGTCGATATCTTCGATAACTTCCTTCCGCTGGTGCGAGCGGACGTCACAGACGTGTGCGTAGTCACAGTATCGACATCCGGCGTCCGATGGATCGAGGACTGTCGGATGGAAGCGACCCTCTGTGATTCCCGAGGCGAGTTCTCCGAGGCGTTGTGGGGTTGTCTCCTCGATGAATCGTCGGAACGCCTCGTGTGTCTCGAAGTATGGGTAGGAGTGACGGAGCAGCGGTGTGTCGACGTCGTCACTCCCGTGATAGACTGCCATCTCCTGTGAGGTGAGGAGCCCGCTGCGAGAATTGACTGAACTCGGAGGTGAGACCTGGTAGTACGCGCCACCGACTACTTCGACATCGTCGAGTGCCTCTTCGGCCATCAACGCGTACAGTTGCAGTTGGAATTTCAGCCCGCTCAGCGCCTCACTTTCGCTGGGGATTGAGCTTCCAGTTTTGTAATCCCGAACGACAACCTGTGTTGGGTCTGTTCCAGGGACCGTCTCGACGCGGTCGATAAGGCCATGAATGGGAACTGGGCCGTGTGGTGTCTCAATCTCTGCAGGGTCGTCGCTGAGTGGCGTGCCTGCGTCGTAGGGATTACCGATCCGGCCTTCGAACCACGTTGGTCGGGCGGTCGTCTTTGCGGGCTCGTCCGCCTCGTGGTCGAGGAACCGATAGAACAACCCCCGCGCAATTGGATGACCGTCTCGCGTCTCATGTGGCCCATAGTATGGATTCGTGTCCGGAGTTCCGAGTCCGGCGAGCACGGAGGTCAGCCATTCTTTTTGGAACGCTGTCTGGGCGCCATCATCGAACGCATTGTCAAGCCGCTCCAGTGCAGTGTCGAGGAGCTGTTGTTGCCGTGTTTCGAAGTCGCCACCTGGGTGAACTGGATCGCTGCCCCCTGACTGTAACGACAGGTAGTAGTGTTCGAGCACGTCGTGGATGAATGAGCCACGGTCGCTCGCGTCGGGTTCCCGCGTTAAGCGATCCGGTGCTTCGATACCGAGGACGCGGCGCATGTAGTACTTGAACCCACACGCAGCATATGTCTCCAATCGACTCGGACTGTACGGCTCGCGGTCGAGCGTATCGTGAATCTGGGAGACGGTCTCTTCTGTGAGCTGGCCATCGTAGGGCGTCAGTTCGGGACCTGCTCGTGCCGCGGCACAAGCAATACCAGCCTGAACACGGGCCTGTTGGGTGGTGCTAAACGAACCGGTTTCGACTGCTTCAGTGAGCAGGTCGTGGACTCGTGCTTCGGATGTCTCGGGAAGTACGTCGCCGACTGCCCGCTGCACGTCTTCTTGACATCCTGGTTCGCTGTCAGCTGGCTCGATAGTCACCTCTGAGAGATCGACAAGCCGCCGAAGTTCGGTCAGTATATCTGCTTCGACGTGTGGTTCACCACTAGCACTCTGCTGGGGGATGGAGAGATGAATTGATGCTGTACTCCCGAGGAGGACGCTCAAGTGATACCGTGCCTCTGCAGAGACATCTGTCTGCTCGAAGTCGGGATGTGACTCGTAGATGGGTCGTGTGAAAGCGGTTCGCTCCGGATCTGAGGGGAACTGTGTCGTCGTCAGCCCGAGAACGTATACCTGTTCGAACTCTCGAAGGGTGGCTTCGGCGAGACTACAGACAACGACGCTCTCCTCGGGTGGCCGTGTGCTCTGCTGGATCGAGACGCCATGGAGCGCGCGCTCAAGCCGATCAACGCTGTCACCGATTTCGGGGTCCGCCAACGGTGTTGTGAGGGCGAGGGTCTCAAGGATCCGGTCGAGACGGTCACGAGCACGCAGTTCACGTTCCCGAAGTGGAGGTGAGAGTTCTTGTTCACCTTCTAGTGCGGCTGAGACGCCGAGACGCTCAAGGAGGGCATCGAGTTGGCCGGGGAGTTCCTCCAGTGACACCTCTGACAGAGCGGCTGCATCCCGAGTCAGGGAGGTAACCGTTGCCGCGAGACTGTCGTCAACGTGTTCGAGAGTCGATTCAAGCCGATTTGTCTCTGCCCTAGCTGCCACCCGGGCGAGTTCGTGGTAATCGAGGTTCTCTCCCGTTTGCGTAATGGTGACTAGAGGGTTCGTGAGGAGATCGAGGAGCGTGTCGATGCTCCGAGGTTCCTGTGCGAGTTGGCAGACTATCTGGACGACATCGCCTAGGGCTGTTTCGGAAAGGGGAATCTCGGTTTGTAGATTGAACGGGAGTTCGTACATCTCGAAAGCTTCCCGCACCTGATCAGCATATTGAACCGGATTCGTGAGGACGACGCCGATATCGTCGGCCGACGTTCCTGTCGCGATTTGGCTCCGGATATCTCGGGCAACAGTTCGGATCTCATCGGGGACCGTTTCCGGTTCGGTGAGCGTCAGATCCAGCGCTCCCCCGTTGATGTCGCTGGTTGACGGCGACTGGCGGGGATGCCGATAGAGACTACGAGTGATGCGCCGTCGCGCTTCGAGAGTCGACGAGGCAGGCTCATCGTGGTGCTGTCGAACGAAGTCCAGGTCGGAATACGTCTCTAGCGCTTGTTTGGCGCCTGTATCAACACCAGGGGCCGAGTCTTCGTCTATCTGCTTAGGGAGGAGAGCGATCGCCGGCCAGGTGTCGACGATTCGTCCGAGGAAGTCTACTTCTAGAGCGTCGAATCGCGTGAACCCACTGAGAACAACAGCCTCGACTGAGGGGAAGACGTCTGTGAGCGATGTTTCTGCCGTCGTGGCGTGGTGCATTCGCTCGGTACGGTACGTTTCCGGGAGTTCATCAGCAAGGAGTGTCTGTCGGGCAGATTCGATCTCTTCCGCCAGTTCGGCGACGTAGTCCGCGCGGTCGCCCACGCCCTCCTGTTCGAGACGCTGCCGCATTGCGTCCGGTGAGAGCAGTCCAGCGAACTCCAGTTCGGTGAAAAGCGTCTCGGCTTCCTGGACGAGCCCTGCTCGGGGGAACTGGTTGTCGGTGTTGAGTGGATTCGTAGACGACGAGATCTCTTCGACACCAAGCTCGACGAGTCGGAAGAGAAGCGGTCGGTCAACGTGAGTTACTCGGCCCTTGTACTGATCCTGTTCATAGCACTGTGAAGCAAGATTGTCCAACGTATCGACACGGAGTCCTGCTGAGGGGCCAAACTCCATCCAGCGATCGTTCGTTGCGTCCTCTGGGTGTTCCGGCTGACCGACGTAGAGAATACTTTCAGGCTGTGTTCCTACGCTCTCACTAAGAATATCGAACGCCTTTGATTCAAGCTCAGGTAAATCAGGTCCGGTAAGTAACAGCCGGCGAGACATACTCCATCCGTTACCCGAGCGAGGCATTAATGTTCGGGAGTAACTGGAAACGACTACAATAATGAAAATCTGCGATAGACAGGAATCAGATATCCACTCGCAACGACTATTACGGCAAGATCATCTCCAGACGTAATCCACGCCGGAAGTTCGATCTATCTCCGAGCCTGTTAACCAACATTGTCTCGAATCCCCTTCACTGTTGGTTAATCGACTCAATCTCTCGCGATCATCCCTACCGGTCTTTGATCTCTACGCCTGTGCTCCGGTGATACTGGAATCCCGTCTGCAGATCGGAGAGACTGTAGCGGTTACCGGGCGAACACACGTCTCACCAACGTCATTGACAGCTTTGACACCCAAGCCTTCCAGCAACCAAACTAATCGGATTCCCCGCTGAGAGTTGCGTGTTGCAGTTCTCACAGTGGACTTCGTCGGTTACACCCGCACCGATAGCATACGGAGCGCGCATCACGGCGGTTCGACCGTTGTCGGCCACAGTGAATTCGATTTCTCCGCGCTCATACGTCACAAGCGTGAACGCAGTGGGCTTGGTGTTCACCTCTAATGAGTGACGGCGATAGATCTCCTGTCGCTTCTGAGCGTACCCCTGTTCCTTCTCCTGAAGAAGCTCCTCCAACTCGTCTTCCAGCTCTTCTTTTTCGGCTTTGAGCTCTTGGCGTTTCTCAAGTGCCTCTACACGTTGTTGCTGTGAGTCTGCACCGTCGACATCCGACGATAACTTTTGGAGACGGTTCGAGAGAGAATCTATCTCGGTTCGGTGGTCGTTAATTCGCTGCTCCTGAAGCTGCCGGTACTCTTCAAACTCTGAATCAGCAGCACGAGATGCTGATTGACGAATCTGGTCGATCTCCTCCTGGACCCCTCTAACAGCAGCTTCCTGTCCGGCAACGATTGCGTCTGCTATCTTCTCGGGAGCATCGGTCACGTCGCTCTGGTCACTCCCTACAGTTGCGTCGTCACGCCAGCCGGATTTTGGGCTGAAAAACTCCTCGACAAGTATCTCTGTTACACCGGGGAGCTGGTCCTTCGACTCAACGTCGATCGTCACCGCTTCCAAGAACTGGGTCTGGTACTCGCTGACGGTCTCGACGTCAATGCGTACGAACACGCAGATGGCTGTCCGGTCATAGTACGGACTGAATGCTGCATCTTCGACTTCTACATCACTTTCTACAATCCATGGCGGATCCCGATAGTCACCGTCAGTCATCGAGTCCGTCAGGGCGAGTTGCCCGACAGTCGCCATCGCTGCCGCCTCATCGAGCAGTTGTTGTGTGAATTCGCTCTCCGGCGTGAGTACGTAAACAGAGTCCTCTATCTCGTCTCGACTTTCACCATCCAGGGCAATCTCGAACTCGTGACGGTCGCTAAAATCGACATCCACGTGGCTGGGTAATCGTACCTCCCACCGGCTTCCGTTCTCACGGATTGCTGCACCGAGATCGTTTAGATACTCCCGAGTGAATGCTTCCAGCGCGGACTGCGTCACCGCGTGAGTCACATCAGTCATCGCCCGCCCCCAGATCGAAACTCTCGAAGACGCCGCTGTTGAATTCTTCTACCTTCTGTGAGAGGTTCTGTTGCTCCTCAAGATCGATCGCCATCGAGTCGAAGTCGTTCTCGAGTTCAACCTCAGAGTCGGCATTAGTGAGCCGTTCGAAAATCTCGTCTTCGAAGCTCTTCCCGGAGTCCTCGAGCCGGGTAAGAATCGTGCTCAGTTCTCCAACCGTCTGCTGGAAGAGATCGATCTTGTGGTAGAGACGTTCCAGCACGTATTCCTCGATAGTGCCTTTCAGGCCCATGTTGAAGACGTAGACCTTGCGCTTCTGGCCGATCCGGTGAATCCGCCCGATTCGCTGCTCGACCTTCATCGGATTCCACGGCAGATCGTAGTTCACCATGATATTGCAGAATTGAAGGTTGCGCCCCTCGTTCATCGCGTCCGTAGACACGAGGACACCACCTTCCTCTCGGAACCGATCCACGATGTCCTCCTTTTCTTGGCTTGAGTGGCCGCCATGGAACGCGTGAGTGGTATATCCCCGATCGTCCAACGCTTGCAGGACCTGGCGCTGGGTTGCCCGGAACTGAGTGAATACGATAACGCGACCCATATCGACGGTCTCACGGACTTCCTCGACGATATCGAACAGTCGCTCCTGTTTTGTGACCGTGTCAATCGCGTCGATCTTGTCGAGGATCGTTTCGAGTTCGTCTCGGTGCGTTAGCTCGTTCTGCTCCTCGAGCTGTTTGAGGATCGTTTGTTCCAGCGCTGCTGGGCTGCTGACTACCTCCTTCTGGAGCAGCATCAGCACCAGCTTCTGGCCGCTGTCCTGGCTGTACGCGCTTCGCACGTACTCCGTTACCGCTTCGTAGAGTTCTTTCTCCGCTGCGCTCGGTTCGAAGGTCCGCGTGTCGATGATACGGTCCGTGAAGTCGATGTCCGTTTCCTCACGGCGATTCCGGATCATTACCTGTCCCAACCGTCGCTGTAGCTCGTCCCGATTCACGAGCGTCTCCTGGCCATTGTCGACGAAGTAGTGGTGGAACGTGTCTCGACTACCGAACAGGCCGGGCCGCAGCAAGGAGACGATATTGTAGAGGTCGGTCAGTTCGTTCTGAATGGGCGTCGCCGTGAGGAAGAACGCGTAGTCGTAGGTGAGCTTGTCGATGAGGTCGTAGCGATCGGTCTCCTCGTTTTTCACGTAGTGGGCTTCGTCCATGACGAGGACGTCCCAGTCGCGAGCGAGCACGGTCGCGCGGTGTCGGTCGCTCTTGGCGGTGTCGATGCTCGCGATGATGTAGTTGTGGGCATCGAATCCCTGGAACTCATCGTCATAGTTGCAGACAAACTCAAGTCCGAACTTCTCGAGGAGTTCTCCTTGCCACTGTTTGGCCAGCTGGGCCGGGGTGAGGATCAGCACCGAGTCGTCGGTCTCGCGATAGTGCATCTCCTTCAGGATCATACCGACCTCGATCGTCTTTCCGAGGCCGACCTCGTCAGCGAGGAGTGCCTTCCCATCCATCTCGAACAGGGCCCTGTGAGCAGCGTCGACCTGATGTTCGAGGAGTTTGACTTCCTCCTCGTCGACGCGAGAAAGCGAACGGAGTTCTGTGTCGGGCTGTCCCGCAAGAAGACGATTTGCGACGACGGTCTGCCGGTGGAAGGAAAAATCTGCAATTCCTGAGGAATAGGAGGCTACAAGATTATCCGGGTCATCGTGCGTGACCTCGATGTCGACGAGGTCCTGCTCTTCCATGATTCTACGAAACAGGTATGTCGTCAAATAGGTTGTGTGGATTGATGTCAGTTTGATTCTGGGTTAGACAGAGAGTTTGACTAAGCGATCACTCTTCGAAGTCTGTAAGGGAGGTATCGACGCCTACCATCTTCAGATACGTCTCATCACCCGTGACTTCGGCAAGTCCCTTACAGAGCTTCTGGAGCTCATCGGTGTCCCAACGTTCGAGGTACTGGCTGGTGGATTTACCCTGCTCGAAGCGGTACCGGAGGAAGTGTGCCTTATCAAGATTCGTAACATCACCATTACCTTCCTCAATTTTATTCTGGACGTATGCTTGGCGTTTCTCGTTATTCCAAGTACCTAGAACCAGTTCGTTCCCATCAAGAGAGAATAAGTGCATATCTTTGAGACCATCCGGAGTCGAATTGGTTCCACGACAGAGTTTGTTCAGATCGTTGTACGTCGGCTTTCGTTCACTAAGTAGATCAAGGAAGACATCGATTTCACCGAGATCGTTTTCACCCTGAATTATACCGTAGATCTCATCGACTACTTCTTTTGCATCCATAATCTTTCTGTCCTTCCGAACTTGGCCGTGGTGTTTCGAATATTCTGAAAAGCATTCGCCCATTTCAACGACACCGATATCGCCTTCAGAGAGATCTCGCTCCGTTTCGAGTTGTTCCCGTGTGATTTTGGCAGTACGCGCAATATTCCGCCTGAGCGAGTTCCAACTAATTGGTTCTCGTTCTGTTGCAGGTCGTGCTACAACGACAATATCGAAAGAAACCGCTGCCCCTTTCGTGAGTTTTTGGAGATCAGCTGTGACGGGATACGTTGCAGTGACCACGAATCCGGAATCACAGAGCGCTTCGAGGAGTTCCCCCCACGACTCAGAGTCGCTGTGGTGATACGTGAACGTTAGAACTCCGTCTTCCTTTAGCGCCGAATGAACGATATCGAACGCTTCCCGCAGCTCTGTTTCGAACTCCTCAGCGCCTTTGTCCTGAGCAGGATTGGCAACGATCTCGGATCTTGGGGTCATATCCGGATCGAAGCAGTCGTATTCGTCTTCCAGCAGTATCTTCTGCCACACGTAGAAGAAGTCTGATAGTTCCGAGTATAGGACGTTGTCGTAGTACGGTGGATCAGTAATTACCGCATCATACTCGTCCTTTTCATCGATGTTTCGCAAGTCGTCACAAATCACGGTCGTATCCTCTCCAATCGGTTTATCGAACTCTGGTGTCTCAATAGTCTCGCTATCTTCGACATACCGATCTGTTGGTGCGTGTGCATATTTGACACCTTTCTTTATCAATTCAAATTTCCTATAAAATGGGCCGGCCCCGTGTTTCAGACCCCAAACATTATTCTCTGCTGGCCTCTGCGGTGGATCGAACGAATTTGTTTTGAATATAGCTTGAGCACCATTATGGGCATAATTATAACCAATCATCATATTATTTCGATTAAGACAGCCAGTTACAGCTAATATAAGGTATTCTTTGATATTCTGATCGTCAATACCATCTATTTCTTTCAATAGTTTGCTGAGAGATAATAGTTGACGTTCATTATACATATCAGTCCAATCATTGATAGCGTGCTGAGATAGATCGTGACCGTCGTAATTCACATCACTAGTTACAACGGTCGTTGCTCCTTCTGGGATCCTCTGACTCGGCACGTATTCATGAAGGTCGGTGCGTGTGTTCCATTCTTTCCTAGCTTCTTCGAAAAGTTGGATATCACTTGGATCTACTTTTTTATACGCTTTGAATTCGCCTCTCGATAATCCATTCTCATCACAGGTTGAACAATAATATTCCAAGGCATACAGCCTCTGATCGTAACCATCCTGCTCTTGGATGGCATCAGTAATACCGTACTTTTGGCCACAATGCGGACAGGTGTAGTTCCCACCCCGAGTCACGTTTCCTTCCTTAGGAACGAATTCGTGACTACAGTTGTCACATGCACATTCACTTTGCCAGTCATCAACAAGAGTGATCGATTCACACTCCGGACAGTAGACGTTGTACTTTCCTTTGTTCTCGTAGCGACCCTTGCCTACTCGATAATCCTCGAAAAGTGAAACTGTCTCGCTACACGAGACGCAATCAATCTCTTTCACCCAAAGATAATACATAACGTCCGTCTCGTGGTCTCCGTTCGGACATGACGTTTTGTAGTACTGTTTTATTTCGTCCTCCACAGACTTTTTGATTTCCTGAAAGGCACTCTCCAGTTCTTCAGGATCAGTCTCATGGGCTTCCATCTCCTTTTTAGTGATGAACCACGCGACAGGATTGATGTCGTAGCCAGTGGATTCGGCTCCAAATCGAGAGGCCTCCCCGAGTGATGTCCCTCCACCCATGAACGGGTCCAGAACCTTCTTATCACTCACTCGAACGTCCTTCGAGTAGAGGTCCCAGATGGCCTCAGGATTCGAAAGATCGATTTCTCGGATGGACTCCCGTATGTCGTCGCTTTCGGTGAACATATCGAGGTTTCCGTTCGCACCGGGATCCAGAACATCGAACTCCGTCTCTTCATCTAACAACGTATACAGACAGATAGCGCGGAAAACTGACCCTGCCCGGCGGGCCCACCACTTATGCATACAATAGATGGGGCGATAGTACTCTCGTGCACCTCCTGTCGTTTCCTTAGATGCGATCTCGTTCACCCGCTCGATAGGAAATCCGCGCTCAATAGGAAGTTCCGTCCGCTCACTCGAGTCTGGCCCTTGCTGTTCCTGAGACATCGTAGATATGTACCCGAAAACAAGAGAGCCACATAAAGCTACTCGAACGCACGCATTCCGAAGTGTTGGAACCTCATCAGCGACGTATTCTACTTCGCGTTTTGCTAATCCTCGCTACGATAGCCGAAGGTACGTCCAAAGTGGAACCTGGATGATCGGCTTCGAGCCGTCAGTATTGACGGTGATCCCTTCATCCAGCGCTGACCGCGCATTTGTAAGCACAATCCCGAATGCTGGTTCGGCGTCGAAGGCAGCCTTCCCGTCATCACTGAGCTCACCCTCGTACTCGTCTTGCTGCACATATGCTCGCCTCTGCTTGGTGAAGGTGTCCGTCACAGGACTGTACATCTGCTCATCGACTCGGTCGCGTTCACTCTCGTAGGCATCGTTTTCGAGGAACTCCTGTAATGCATCGAAATCAGGCGTATCTCGACTCATCTGGAGTTCGTCCAGAGCACGGTTGTGAGACCACAGTATCGGTACGGGACTACCGCGAATTTTGGGCACGAAGTCGACTGCACCCTTTGATCCCACCCAGAACTTGACTACTCCACGCTTCGGATCGTGGGGATGGTTGAGGGTGCTGGACAACCGAATCGTGTGATCGAACGCGACCGCCTTCGCCAGGGCCTCGTCTAGGCCGGGCTCACGTCGAAGAACATCATTGAGATCATTCCGACGAAATGCGTTCGTGATCCCCGGATCCCGCAGGTAAAATCGGAGCCTCCGTGGACGTTGATTGTCATATTCCTGTGCTGCCGAAAGCAGATGGAGTCGTGAGAGGGCGCTGAGATACTTATCGCGGAGGGTTCGACGGTCGACATCGAGTACCTCGGTCAGATCGTCGAAGCGCACGTCACCGGTCGGGTGCTCGTGAGCAGCGAGGCCACAAAACCGCTCCAAGCCGAGCGCGTCCTTTACCCCGCCGAGGTTCGTCGCCGCATGGAGTAGATCATCTCTGAAGTCATCGAGTAGCTCCCGTTGGTGGGCTTCGAGGTCGACATCGTCCCGTCCACGGAGCACGTCGACAAATCGCTCCTCGTCAATCGAGATGCCGTCACCGGCGATTCTGAGTGTCAGCATCCCCCCGCTCGTACAGTAATTCGCGATCTCCCGGCGGACCGTCGACGGGTCAGCAATTGCGTCGCCGTTCTGGGCTTCGATCTCGGCTACGAATCGGTCAGCGTCTCCCGCATCGACAGCCTCCAGTAACGCCTTTCGAACCGCGTTCTCATCGAACCGCTCGGCCGCTGGTGCGAGTTCGATATCCCGGTATCGCATCTTGAGGAAATCGGCGAAGCCCATGGGATACAGCTCACGTGTCTCTCCGCGGGTTCCTTCATTCACTTCTGCAACATCGGCCTCCTCGAATCGTTCCCGTACGGACCCTCTCGAAAGTGCCGTGAACACGATCCGGCGGTCATCGTGATCGCTGATTAAGTCCGTAAGGAGTCGCTCCCAGCGACCGACATCTTGATTCCCGCGTTTGTTTGGCCGCTCAACAGTATGGAGATCATCTAACAGGATGTAATGCGAGGACGACCGGGGGTGCCGCAGGACGTGCGTCTCGAAGTGATCCACGGCTGCCCGGAGCTGGGCTTCCGGCTGAAGTTGGAAGACTGGATCGTCTCGAAGGGGGATGTACAGCACGTCTGATGGAGATACGAGGTGCTCTTGAGCCTGCTCACGCCTGTCTACATCTCGAACGAACTTCTCTACGAAATCCGGGTCAATATGCGCAGAGGCCAGTTGCTCGAGGAGGGCGGTTTTTCCAGCCCCGTCAGGGCCGGTTATGGGAATCAACCGCCGTTGGTGCTGATGCAGCTCGTCGTATATTTGGTAGAAGATGTCCTGAAGCGATGAATAGTCGCCAGTCAGACTCGCCTCTTGACCGCGCTCCCACCACGGATTGTATTCCTCAAGCCGCTGAATGAGGGTGTGCCCAGAAGAGAATGACTCCGAGTCGAATGCCATGGGATCTGTCTCAATTCCACAATTAATCTACATAGGTATGTTTCTTTGTATCCCCCTAGCTCACGTTCTTCCATCTATACACGTTGTTTTATGGTAGCCCCCCGATATTTCCCAATTAATGAGTAGCGGGACGCCGAAATTCGAGGACTACGACCGCGAGGAGGCAGAGGAATTCAGAGGGTTCATCGTAAATTCGAGCGCGTCTGCGACTGACTTTATAAACCGCACCTCTAGCCCAGACGCATTACGATATCTCGTCGAAGACGCGGAAATCGACAGACGCGTCTCTGGAAACCGCGATGAAGTCCGACAGGCGCTTCTGACCTCAAATGTCACCCCGTTCGAGGTCAAACAGACCGTCGCCCAACGGAATTACAATCTGGGCGAGACACTCGTCCCGGACACAGTCAAGAAAAACGCCCTCACCGCTATCGAAGTCGGGAAGCCAATCGTTCTCTACGGTCCGACCGGCACCGGAAAGACCTATTTCGCAAAGCAGCTCGCACTGGAGGCGTGCATCGACTACTCGATCCACACCGCGACACCGACATGGACACCTGCGGACATCACCGGTAGTATTCAGCCGGAGACGAAAGACGGCGAGATTGAGTATCATCGCCGAGCAGGCTGCGTCTCACAGGGCATCCAGAAAGCAAACGAGTATCAGGACAATTGGGGCGTCATTATCGACGAAATCACCCGGGCAGACATCTCCCAGGTATTCGGGCCACTGTACACCGCTATCGAGGACGAAGATCAGGTTATCTTCCGCAATGACGACGGGGATCCGCTCACGCTCAACGACAACGTCAAGATCATCTGTACGATGAATATGTCGGACCGGACAGTGAACGAACTCGACAATGCGATCACTCGTCGCTTCGCGATGATAGAACTCAGTCGCTACGGTGACGAGGAGCGGGCCTCGCTGTTCGACCGCTGGATCGGAGAACTCGGCTCCGATGTGGATATCGACCGCGACAAGCTTCAGGAACTCTTCGAGAGCCACCACCAGGGGATCAACGAGGGCACAACTACCAGCGGTGAGGACGGAATTATGGAGTTCGGGCCGATGCACTACGAGGACGTCACCCAGTTCCTCAAGCACGCCTGTGGAGACGGCGGTCAGTACAGAGGTGAGGAAGATGTCGCAGTCGGGCAGGCCTTCGCCACGTACATTGCGCCTCGCATCCTGAACACGGCGGCACTGCCCCAGATCAATCGCCTCGCGAGTCACTACGAGACGCTCGACAATCAGTTCGAAGCGTTCGACCTTAGCCCCGCTATGGACCTCGCGAACCAGCAGGCGGAGGCTGAGGAACGCGAAATGGGCGTCAGCGCCTATGAGTAACGCTGTCCGCTACGACTACGGTACATCCCTCTGCTCCGTCCAGGAGAATCGAAAGCTCATCATCGAGGACTGCGATCCGGATACGATCAATAACGAACTTCGGGCGGCGAACTTCGTTCGCGAGGGGAGCAAATTTGTCAAGAAGCGCCCCCGACTACGAACTCGATCCGGGCGAAATTCCGAGTCGGATGCGTTACAAGTCCTTTCAGTACGCCTCGTGGATGACACACTCCACGTTGAGCCCTCAGACGTCGTCGGCATTGTGAGGCTCGTCCCGGGGATGAGCGTCCAGGTCGAACCCAAGGTCGACTGGGAGCACGTCATTCAGATGCTCCTTACGGTCTACGACATCGACAGGACGCAGTCTCATTACGGAGTACCGCTCGACGAGCTGGTGTCAAGCGGCGTTGAATCCGCTCGCATTATCGCCATCCTGGCGATCAACTACGTTCATGGTGTCCGAACGATCCGCCGCAAGGGATTCATTCGGGATCTCAATATTCGTCGCCGGGACGGGTTCGAAGGACTAGGTTCAATCGACGTCGAGCAGACGCTGATGAATCACGCAACGGGGAACCTGGCTCCGACCTGGATTGAAACACAGGTCGAGTACGCTAACCCTGTGAATTCGGCAATCCATATGGCTGGAAAGCTGCTCCTCAGGCTGCTCCAGCAGGATCAGAACGGCCATCAGCACCCCCGTCAGGATGTGCTCCTCTCCATGGTTCATCAGGAGGTTGAACGAATGGAGGAGCTGGGCATCCAGAGTAGCCAGAAGGAAATCGGGGGATATCGTCGCCTCTCCCTCCAGGATCTCCCCCGACAACGTCATTACTACCGTCGAGCGTTCCACACTAGTCAATCGATTCTTTCGTCGACGCTGCTCGGACAGGCTGGGGGTGGCCCGGAGGAACTCCTCGTCGACTATGCGCTGAGCATGAATAAACTGTTCCAGGATTACTCCAATCGGGTCCTTAACCGGAAAGTGGACTCCCTACGCCAGATTGACTACCTGGATCAGCTATCGGAGGTCAAATGCAAGCCTGAGCCGCCGATTTATCCCTTCGCTGGGAACTCTGAAGCTCGCCACCAACCCGACCATCTCCTCACAGACGGAGACCAAACGCTCGCGGTGCTTGACTCCAAGTACTATCAAGCGGGCAAGAATCCAGCTAACGAGTCTGCATCCCGGTCGAGGATGTTCGCGTACGCCTATCTCACGGAGACTGACCGGATGGCTTTCCTCTGCCCGCAGTATCGCAATGTTCGACTTCCCGTACAACACACTGGGGCAGAAATAGAGGTCGTCTCACCGGACGGCGACTTCACTTGCGAGGACTACGAGGAGGTCATCCGAAAGTACATCCTGGAAACGCTCGCGATTACGTATCCTGAACTCCATGTTTTCGAGGCGACTTCCGATGCACACCTCAGCCTCAGTGGCGTCTCAGAGGAGGCCCTCTCGGAGGTTCACGATACGAACGGTCCATTCAGCATCAGCAATCCCGCTACGTTCGCTGACCGGGTCATCGCGGCGATTGCATTCGCGTCCTACGGACCAAACAAACCGGAACTAGAAAATCAGGGCCAGTGGACGAAGTCCCGAATCAAAGAGGCGTGCACAAAGAGCGATGAGGAAGACCATCCAAAATACCCGCAACACGAGACGACGTGTATCCCGATATACGATCCTGACGGGAACGAAGACCACGGGACTGTGACCCTGCACTTCCTCAGATCGGACCAGGAGGGTACCTCAGTAAGCACGGAAGGGCCATTCCCCCTGATGTGAACCGGTGACGGGTGCTACACGCGAAACGGCGCAACGAGCCATCCGGAATCCCGTTTCTTGATTTGCCGACCAAAAATTGGCTCCAAGGAGTGGAATTCATCATCGATTTCGACGTCGAACGAGTCACCAGCACCTTGGATATCACCGTCGACGACGAACTGAATCGCTGGTAACGGGCGCTGGCTGTTGAGATAATCCATCTCTTGCCGCATCGCAGAAACCAGCTGATCGCGGAGGTCCTCATCTTCGGTAAGGACTTCTTCAAGACCTGCTACGCAGATTTCGTCGGGGAGATCTCGATTCTCGAGCTTCGTCACGAACTCTTCGATGGGAACTCGATACTCGGCGGACTCTCGTTCACTGCTCACGATGATGTTGTACATGCCCGCCACTGCGTCGATATCACTCATGTCATCACGAACGTCTCACAGGAGTGTGAAATACGTTAGTCTCTGAGGATCTGACGGAACGTCTCGTCCCCAGTGATGTCCGCAAGTTCGGATGCTACGTCCATCATTTCTCCTGTGACCTCCAATTCGCGGCTCTCTTCCCTAGGTTTGGTCTCCTCATCAGCAGCGTATCGGAGGAGCTGTACCCGCTCGAGAGCAGAGAGTTCGTCAGGGGCTTTCGCTTGGAGGTAAGCCATCCGCTGCTCATCGTGCCACCGCAATAACGTGAAGCCATCTGTGGTGTCGAAAAACGCCCGTTCCTGGAGGTCCTTTGGGCTGACTCCAGTTCCCCGACACAAACGGTTCACATCATTAAACGTGGGCTCTCCCATCGACAGGAGGCTCAGGTAGATTTCGTCGGGGGAGACACCATCATCACCAGCGATGATGTCGTACATCCCGGCGACAACGTCAGTCGCGGACATAACGGACCCCTCACGATGGACCTTGCCGTGGTGTTTGGAATATTCTCGGAAACACCGTCCGAGTTTGACGACGCTGATATCGCCTTCGGAGATGGTTTGTCCCTCCTGAATCTCCTCCTCCGTTCGCTGGGCGGTCCTGTACATCTGTCGTCGAAGCGCAGCCCAGCTGATCGGGTCGCGATCCGTCATCGGTCGTGCGACCACGATCACGCTGAAGGAGAGTTCGTCGCCCATTACGAACTCGCTGAGATTGGCCGAGATCGGATACGTCGCAGTCACGTCAAATCCTTCGTCGCACAGAGACTCGAGGAGCGCCCCCCAGGACTCGATTCCACTGTGCCGATACGTGAACGTGAGTACGCCGTCGTCCTTCAGTACGTCCCGCATCCGAGAGAACGATTGCTTGAGCTCCCTCTCGAAGGTAGCTCCGTCCTTGTCGATAGCCGGGTTCGAGACGATGCTCTCTTCGCGAGGCGTCGTTTCGGGGGTAAAGCAGGCGTATTCATCCGAGAGAAGCAGCCGTTGCCAGACGTAGAAGAAGTCTGAGACCTCCGAATAGACGACGTTGTCGTAGTACGGGGGATCAGTGATGATGGCGTCATACTCCGATTCAAGCTCAACGTCCCGGACATCGCCTTGGTGGAGTGTATATTCGCCCCCAACCGGGTTCTCAAACGAATCCGTCTGTTTGAGTTCTCCATCTTCGAGGTACCGCTCCGTGGGCTGATGGGCGAACTCAACGGCGTTGACGATTTTCTCCCACGTATTCTTGAACGTGCCTCGCCCAGCTCTCGTTCCCCAGACGTTGTTTTCCGCATATTCGACTTGAGGTTGGTAGGAGTTCTGTCTGAAGATTCCCTCTATTTTGGTCCCGGAGATATTGTAGAGGGCGAAGTTATTCTGGAACATCAGAGAGTCGCTGAAAGCGAGGAGGAGATACTCCTTGACGGTCTGGTCTTCGACGTCATCGATGGCCGAGAGCAGCGTCGAAAGACAGTAGAGCTGGCGATCGTTGAACATGTCCGACCACGTCTCGTAGCCGTGGCGGAAGACATCGTTTCCATTGATGCCGGACGCTGCCGTGATCGCACCTTCAGGAATTTCACTCTGAGGGATATACGCATCTAACTCCTCTGCAGAGTGCCACGCCTCGCTAGCGCGGTCGAACTGAGTACGATCTTTCTCAGTTGCCGCGGTGAAGCCCTTGAACGTCGCTCGATCCTTGCCTTCGTCCTCACACTCCGTACAGTAGTATTCGATCGCGTAGAGGTCCTCTGCGTATGACTGTCCGTCGGCGATCGCATCGACGATTGGATACTGCAGACCGCACGACGGGCATCCATAGTTACCGCCTCGAGAGACTGGACCGTTCGCCGGGATGTACTCGTAGCCACATTCCGTACAAACGGACTCTGTTTGGTAGTCGTCAGTTAGAAAGACGGACTCACAGTTCGGGCAGTAGACGTTGTATTTGTCGTCGTCCTCGTAGCGACCGTTCGCGACGCGGTAATCTTTGAACAGTGGAATCGTCTCGCCACAGGAAGTGCAGTCTAGCTTCCGTACCCAGAGCGCATACACGACGTCAGCAACGTGGTCCTCGTCGTGAGGACAGGTAGTCTCATAGTGAGACTGGAGTTCGTCTGCGACGGTCGCTCGGACATCGTCGAAGGCCTGTTGCAGCTCGTCGGCATCGACCTCGTGAGCCTCCAGACTCTTTTTTGAAATAAACCACGCGACAGGATTCAGATCGACACCGGTTACGGCTGCCCCGAATCGGATGGCCTCCATGAGGCTCGTTCCACCACCCATGAACGGGTCAAGGACGGTCTTCCCGTCGACGCGAACGTCTTTCGGGTACAGCTCCCAGAGCGCGTCTGGTTCAGTGAGACTGACCGACTCGATGAGTTGAGCGAGATCCTCGGTGGTGGTGTCTTTTGTATCGCCGTCGCCGAAATCGGAAAGGTTCAGATTTTCCTGGTCTGCACTATGGATTTCGACAGCGCTAGGATCGTCGACTAACGAGTACAACGAGATCGCCCTGAACACGCTCCCGAGCCGTCTAGCCCACCACTTGTGCATCGTGGACAGCGGTCGGTAGTACATCTTAGCGCGGCCCTCGCGGTCAGCGAGGTCGTTCACCTGCTCGATGGGGAACCCCCGCTCGATAGGGAGCGTATCCCGCGAGTTTGCGTCCGGGTCAGACATGATAGCTGGTGGTTCCGTCTTCGTATTTGAAGCTGCGCGTCATTCGAACTGGATGGTGATGTCAATGCTCGTGGCAGACTCAGGGATATTCTCCAGAATGTCGGCGACGATCTCGTGAGATTGCCCGAGTTCGAGTTGCAGATCCGTATGTGCCTGCTGGAACTCAGCAACCCCTTGGAGACCGCCCGGCACTGCGCCCTCGCCATCGGTGTTGAACGACAGCGATCCGTAGGAGACGGAGCCAGATTCGTGTGATTCGTTCCACTCCTGGCGCATCTCCGCCGGGCTGTCACCCTGGTATTCGAAGGTCCAGCCCTCTTCCGGCGGGATGCGGAACCCAGCGCCGGGGAACCAGTCTGCCGGATCCTCTGAGCCAGTCGCGCCGACAACGTAGTGCGGGTCCTCCTTTCCGAGGTTTGCGAGCAGGAAGTGCTTGACCGCCGCCTCGGGCTGTCCCGCAGCGCATTCACTCTGAATCGACTGCACCTGGAAGGTGGCTTCCTCATCGAGGTCGCCGATATAGTTCAGAATCCGTTCGCCGATGTCCTCGGGAACCATCGGCGCGAGGACGACGGACGTGGGGTCACGATCACCGAGGGTACTGACGTAGTCACCCCCGGTTTTGAGTTTGTATCCATCCGCCAGAAGCGCACTTACTGCGCTTCGGAATGCGGACTCGGTATCGTCTTGCGGGAGGTAGACCTCAGCGTCATTTCGGATGGTCGTAAGAACCTGACTGGTGTCGGCTTCGCCGGCGGCATCAACCGTCTCCTCGATACGGTCACGAATCTCGTTTGCACCGAGCGTCTCAGCATCCGAGACGTCTCGGAGCGTCGCGTCAGAGCGAACTTTGTCGAGGATTTCACTGCCGCTGACAAGGACGTAGTGGTCTTCGTTTGCCAGCCGCCCAGCAGCCATCTTGACGGCGTCTTCCGGGTCTTGGTCGTGAATCCACACGTCGGTTCGCTGGCGAAGATCGAGTTCGAACGATCCCAGGTCGACTTCCTTCGTTCCGGCGCCGAAGCGCCCCCGAAGTTCGGATTCGACCTCCTCAGTCGACCACTTCTCGACGTCGCTCTCCAGAACGAGCACCGTGTCCTGATTCAGCCCGCGGAGTTCGTCCTTGAACCCACTACCATCGTGGGCGAGGATCGGCTTGTCCCCGAGCCCGTCCTCGACGGCGTTGACGACCGCCTGCGCGCTCCCCGGAATGGGATACGTCGGGTCCATCAGGAACTGCTCGTAGATGTCGTCGATGGTCGTCTCGGAGCGGTTATCGAGGCGATCGCGGACGATGTCCCAGACGTGACGCTGGAGGTCGAAGGGATCCGCCTCCGCTGCTGCGGCGATGTTGCTGGCGTTCAGGACGGGTTCGGTGGCGACGAAGTTCTCCAGCGACATCTCGGCCGCGTAGTCGAACTCGTTGAGAAGGTCGTCGCCGTCGATGATCTCCCCGTAGGCGCTCTCCAAGCGTTCGAGGAGATCGTCTTCGTACTCATCGTGGAGCTTTGCGATCTCCTCGCGAATCTCCTCTGCAAGGTTCTCGTCCGCCTTGCGGATCTCTGCCCCGATGACTTCTTTTGCCTTTCCGAGGAACTTCTCCTGCTGCGAGGTGGGCGAGATGGTCTTGCCGTTCTTGGGCTGAACGAACACGAGCGTGTTCCGCCACTGCCGACCGGCAGGCTGATTCTTGATGATCTCACCAACGCTGTCAGCATCCCAGGGACCGTTTTTCACGACGGTTTTGATGTTCTGGCTATCGGGGACGTTCTCGAGTTCGCTGTCGACGTTGAAGCCGACCGCGTGTGCACCTGAACCGAATAGTGTTTCGACGGTGTCACCAACGAGCTCGATCGCGTCTTCATCGTCGACGTCTCGAGCGGCGTTCTTTACGAGCGAGCGCGGGTTCTCATCCTCACGGATGACGTAGCGGTCGTCGGAGCGCCAGAGGTGGTAGACTTCGCCTTGGAGACGTTCGAGGTCGACGATGATGTCGTTGATGCGGTCGCCGGCGTGGTAGGTTCCGATAACGATGTCGGAAGTGGTCGCGCCCTCAGCGAGCCCCGGCGTGAGCGAGTAGATGAGAACAGTGCTGAGGATGGGTCGGCCGTAGGTGATATCGGCGTCAGCGAGGCGTTCCCGGATGTCGTCGTAACACCGGTCGGGGCGGGAGTGTTCAACGTTGATGCGGGTGAGTTCGTCGTTGTACTCGACAGCGTCGACCTCGCCGTGCGTGAGAAGGTCAGTATCTTGGTGCTGATCAACGAGTACCTTCGCGAAGAGATACAGCATCCCCCGAGTCGCCCCCGACTCAGTCTCCGCGAAGTAGCGGGTTTTCAGCGAATCGATGAGGATCGGGTGGAACGGGTAGGTGTCGTACATCTCCTCGCGGAGGCCATCCGGAAGGTTGACGTAATCAGTGTCCGCGTAGGCTTCGATGTACTGGTCGACGAGCGTGCGCATCGCCGAGCGGTCGTGGATAGAGTCGACGAGACGGTGACGGAGAACGTCCCGAATGTCGACCTGGTTGGACATGTTAACCTGCACACGCTCGGGCTCGCGAGACAGGATATCGTGGACGTCAGACCCCTCACGAAGCACGGAGACGAATGCGAACAGTTCCGTGTTGGGACGGGACGTCGTCTCGAAGAGCGCTTGCAGGAACCCGCGGTTCGCGTCTTTCCGGCGACCGCTGAGCGAGCCGAACCAGTCCTCGAGTTCGTCCATGAAGAATGCGACGGTACGATCGCCGACCGCGTCCTGGATGACGTCGATGCTCGGGTAGCCACCCTCCTCGTCGTACTCTTCCTCATCCGGTTCGTAATCCAGCTGTTCGAACAGTGGCTCCCAGAGGTACTCGTACTGCTCCTTCTGGAGAGAGACTACGACCGGGAGCGCGTCGTCAGGGAGCGCTTCTCCAAGCCCTTCGATACGGCCATCAGCCCAGTCGCCCACCACGTCGGGCGAGTTGAAGCAGTGGTACAGCGCGACCATCTGGTGGGACTTCCCGGTCCCGTACGGACCGTACATCTCGTGGAGGCGGTTGTTGTCCTCGCCCCGACGAGTGTCTCGGAGTCGCTTCAGGGAGTCCTCTAGCCCACCGGTCAGCAGCGTCCGGTTGAAGAATCGCTCTGCGTCGGATTCCAGCGTATCGGCCTCGCTGTCGACATCGTAGAGGCGGATCTGGCCCTTGATGAGGCTATCCCCCTCGGTGAGCTCTGGACTGAGCGTCAGCACGTCGTCGATTGTGGTATCGAGAGTTCCTTCCGCGCTCATGTATACCCGACACGATGGCCGATCATCTTATTAAAGTATGTATTCGATTAGAGTAGAATCTACTATTAAACCGTATTAGTCGATATAGAATCCTCAAAGAGCAAGATAAGTAACATAGTTATGTTTTTCTTTGGTATATCGTACCGAAAGCCATCTCGAGAGGTCGGTTAGTCGCCCACGAAAGGAACTCTTGTCTTCAGAGATTCTAATGGTACGAGATTACAAGAGGGATTGGTCGACGCTTCCGGGGAGGACATTCCAGAGAATAGAGATATACTCGTCTGAATCTGTTTCAAGAGAAGCATGGAACAGAGCTAGTGTAATCCCTGTACTAATTGCGTAGCTCAGCATAAGCTGTTTTCCTAGATACAACAACACTCCATCAGCGTTCAGGGAAAATTCCTGATCACCCAATTCAAAGACTACATTTCTCTCATCTGACTCAAATGCTTCTTCGAAGTCAAGGTAGTAATTAGCATGTGCGATAGCATTTCGAACATCACCAGTATTTGGATGATCGTCGGTCTCGTGTTCCTGCAGGACGCTACTGAAATCGATATCCTGCTCGTGTTGCTCAGCGAATGATTCGTGCTGGGCAAGTAAAATTAGGGACGAAGTCAGATTCTCGAACCCTTGGTTCAGTTCATCGTTATCAGAAGAGCCGTGCAATTGTCGAGAGATCTGGATACAATCGCTTAGAGCACTAGGAACATACCGACGTTCATCGCCGTCGTACATTCTCTCCGACCAATCACCGTAATTTCCTCGGTAGGTGTTTAGGAGATCAGTCAGAGCAGAGATCTGATAACGCAGGGGCCCTTCCAACTCTTGCGCATATATCGGTGCAAAGAGATGGATACCCGAACGAGCTGTAGTATACGGTTTCTGAACGTCGTCCCTATACCAAGAAATCCAGTCCGACCAAAACGAATGATAGATTCGAGATCGTTCATAGAACGAAGCAGCATAGTTCACCAGTTCGTCCGACATCAGAGAGTTATATTCTGATTCTGAGAGGTTTTTCGCGAGATAGACAGGTACAAGAACTGTATCGACGAAAAGCTGTTCTTCCCACTCATTATCGTACTCTGCCCTCAGAAACGGCTCGACAGCAGGCTTGTCGATGATCTCGTTGACGAAGTCGATTTGATCCGGATCTATCATTATTCGTCGCCGAACGCATCAAGCGACATATCCACGCCAATCATCGTTAGGTAGGTCTCGTCACCAGTCGCTTCTGCGAGGCCCTCGCAAAGCTCACGGAGTTCGTCATCGTTCCAGCGTTCGAGGTATTCCTTCGGGTCTTTTCCCTGCTCGAAGTGGTAACGGAGGAAGTGTGCTTTGTCGAGGTCGGTAAGATCGCCATTGCCCTCCTCTACCTTACTTTGGACGTATGCCTGTCGCTTTTCATCGTCCCATTGGCAGAGTATGAAATCACCACCCTCTATACGGAACAACTCCATCTCTTTCATCTGCTCTTCCGAAGCGTCTGAGCGCTTGAGATGCTTGTTTAAATCATTATATGTTGGATTGTGTTCTTCGAGGAGATCTCGATAGATATCTTGTTCACCTCGATCGTTATCCTGAATAATACCATAGATTTCGTCAACAACTTCTTTTGCCGACATTACTTCGCCGGCGCGGTGAACCTCGCCATGATGTTTTGAATACACTTGGAAACATTCACCCATCTCAATGACACCAATATCTCCTCCCGCAAGTTCACGGTGTTCCTCAAGAGTTTCACGAGTTTCTCTGGCAGTCCGGACAATATGGCGGCGGAGCGAGTCCCAGGAAGTCGGGCGTCTATCTTCAGTCGGACGTGCAACAATAACAATATCAAATGCGACTGATTCGCCACCAATGAATTTCCGCATATCCGAATTAATTGGATAAGTTGCGGTGACCTCAAAGTTATTATTACACAGAGATTCTAGGAGTTCACCCCAGGATTCCTGATCGCTGTGGTGATAGGTGAATGCGAGCGTTCCCTCTTGTTTTAAAGCACGGTTAATTACTGAGAGTGCTTCACCCATTTCGTGTTCAAAGTCTTCTGCCGTCTTGTCCAGATACGGATTAGTGACGATTGACTCCGCACGCGGGGTCTGTTCTTGGTCGAATCCTGGGTAATCGTCTTCAAGAATTATCTTTTGCCAGACATAGTAGTAGTCGGCAACTTCAGAATAGATTATATTGTCATAATATGGTGGGTCAGTAATTACTGCATCATACTCGTTCTCAGCGGTAATATTCCGCATATCGTCTTGATAGACTTTTGAATTTTCGCCTATTGGTTGCCCAAATCCTTTTGTTTCCACCGTCTCGCCATTCTCAACATACCTATCAGTCGGGGATTTTGCATATTCGATGGCGGTAGAAATCATATCAAATGTGCTTTGGAATCGACCGATGCCAAATTTCGTCCCCCAAAGATTCCCCTCAGAAGATTTCTGTGGTGGATCGAAAGAATTCGTCTTAAATAAGTGATTCGTATGGTTCCGTCCTGCCTGATAGGGAACCATCATTGTGTTAAAATTCAGTGCCTCAGAGAACGCAAGTAATAGATATTCTTTCGTATTTTGGTTTTCAACTTTCTCTATAGAGCGAAGAAGCGTAGAGAGACATAGGAGTTGCCTTTCATTGAACATGTCTGTCCACTTTGAGAACCCATGTTGGAAAACATCGTTCCCACTCACTGACGACGCTGCAGTAATCGCACCTTCTGGGATTTCTTCTTTTGGAACATACTCATGAAGATCTGTTCTAGTTTTCCAATCACGCTTTGCCTCCTCGAAGAGTTGCTTATCAGCGGGTTCTGCCTTCTTGTAGCCTTTGTAAGCACTTTTTTGTCGGCCCTGATCATCACAGTGCTCACAATAGTATTCAATTGCATAGAGTCGTTGATCCGCCTTTCCTTGATCAGCTATTGCGTCAGTGATTGACTCTTTTTGCCCACATTCGGGACAGTTGTAGTAACCTCCCCTCGAAACATTACCATTTTTCGGAGTGAATTGATGGTTGCAGCTGTTGCAGTTGCTTTCATCTTGCCAGTCATTTACGAGAGTTACATCATTGCAATTTGGACAAAGAACATTATATTTATCATCGTTTTCGTAGCGTCCAGCGGCCACCCGATAGTCCTTGAAAAGTGGAATAGTATGCCCACATGAAACGCAGTCTAATTCTTTTACCCATAAGTTATACATTACATCAGCATGGTGATCACCGTTCGGACAGGGGGTACGATAGTATTCTAGAATTTCAGCCGCAACGTCTGCCTTGACTTTTTCAAAGGCTGCCTCCAGTTCGTCGACATCAGTTCGGCCAGCGTCTAGCTCCTTTTTTGTAACGAACCAGGCGACAGGGTTAAGATCCATACCAACTGAATCAACTCCAAAACGGGAGGCTTCTACAAGTGAAGTTCCGCCCCCCATGAATGGGTCTAGAATTTTCTTATCTTTTATCCGAACATCCTTAGGATAAAACTCCCACAAAGACTCCGGATCATCCATATCGACATTGCCGAGAGCCTCAACTAGGTCAGTCTCGCTTAATCCATTACTCCCGAGCTGTTGATTTTCGCCAGGTTCGTAGACAGCGACATCATCAGGTGTCGTTTCCTCATCCAAAAGTGAATACATCGTGATTGCACGGAAGAGACACCCCGGACGGCGTGCCCACCATTTGTGCATCGTATAAATAGGCCGATAGTATTGTTTCGCCCGACTCTCTTTCTCTGCGATCTCGTTCACACGTTCGATCGGAAAACCACGTTCGATCGGAAGCTCAGGGCGGTTTTCTTGGCGAGGTTGCTGTCCGGACATCAGATGTCCTTCCATTTTCACGAGGGATATATAAAACTGGTACTACAGCGCATCGGTTACTGTGTGGCGCATATGTAGGATCCATTGACCAAATTCTAATCAGAGAGGATGCTCAGTGGCTCTATTCCAGAAATCCAGATTAGATAGGACAATCTCTATGTCTCTGCTGAAAATAGAGTAGCCAAGCATCTTGCACATGGGAAGCACCAATATTGTGAATGTGGTTGGATCCGGGGACCTACAAGTAGAGATTGATTTGGTTGAGGTAGCTAATGATATTCAACAAGCAAAATATGACGATGAACATCGACCAGCACCGCCGACGCTTCAATTAGAGTCTAATAATTCCTTGATTTTGGTTTACCGGACAGGCACTTATGCGATCCGTGGTGCTAGATCCATTGAGGAGATTGAAACTGCGAAAAATAAGTTATTAAATGAGTTTACCAACCTAGGTATTATTGAAGAACCCGTAGATCCGAATTTTGTAATTCGAAATGTCGTTTGTACCGATGATCTCAGCAAGAATATAGATCTTGGCAAACTTGCCATTAAACTTGGGCTAGAAAATACAGAATACGAACCTGAGCAGTTTCCAGGGCTGATTTACAGACCACCCAGTCATTCGTGCGTTCTACTGATATTCTCTAGTGGCAAGGTGATAGCCACGGGTAGCGAAACTGAGCAAATTGCAAAAGCTGCTATCGAGTCATTAAAATCAATAATGTGACTTGGAACACGATACATGAAAGACCCTATTGATCTTAGCGGAAACGAATCTACGCCACAAAAATTAATACAGAGTCTACCAACCCAAGCCGCTCGCCGGCGTGTCCTCCAAGCAGCTGAGATCTCCATCGACGTCGACGACAAGAATTTCGAGAGTTTCCTCGACGAGCTATCCGAGGTGGAACTCCGGCGAGCCGCTTCCGAACTCAGATTCGCCGGCGAACACACCGTCTATTACTATCGGGTCAACGGCTTGCACCGACTCTCCTCCGATGACGCCCTCGGACGAAACAATAACGAGAGTTCCTCTGGAGCATACGGCCCAGATGTCGAGACTGCAATCAGGGACCACGACCGTATCTACGTCATCTGCCAGGTGCCGGAAACGGGTTCACAAACACAACTCACACTCGCACCTGACGACCGGGAAACGACCGTCGCGACGTTCAAACCGAGGACCCAGCTCCTCGCTGTTCGGGCTTCCGACGACAGTACCGCAGATGCGACCTTGCAAGCTGTGCTAAGTTATCTTGGCCTGGATGATGCGACCCGAATTTCCTTTCTCGACTCCGGATTCCGCGGCCGGTTCGAAGATGCCTGTGTCGATGGATATTCGACACTTCGATTGAGAAATACGAACCCACGGGACAGCACGCGAGAGATCGAAGTTCGGTCAAAGGATCCAGAAGCTGGAAACGTAGCCGACGTTCGTACCGACGCGATCGTCGAGGACCTTCTCCAGCGAGGTGACACGGAACTCAACGCGGCATCGGGACTCGTCACCGTCCCGACTGACGTCCGCTCGATGGAACACGGCGAACCGCTACATCCGCGAGTAACAATTGGATTTCCGGACGGGTGGGTAGCCTTCGAACAGTTTGTTCCTGAGCAGATACTGATTGAGTTCGACGATTTAGTCCGAGATTCACTCTGAGATCGATCCAAGATCAGATCCCTGCTACACACGATAGGATTCCTAATTTGGTTTGACTCTCCTCAACGAAGCTCCAGTCAGAAGCTCATGAAGCCCGCGGCCACAACTCCGAGTAAAAGGGAATTCGGTTCGACAGTTCACGACTCCTCCCTCCGAGTTGTCAACCTACAGTCCGGGAGAGAAAATCGAAAAATCGCTCAACGTTTTCTCGACCAAATTCACCAACGTCTGCAGTATTCACCCCTGTCGGTAGCTCCAACATCGATAAACTATGCCCGTTCTTCACGGAGTAGTCATTCTCAACAGCACCATCGTTGTCTGGATAGACCAGCACACCTGGCGCATCATAGGCTGTCTGGTACGCTACGACCTGATAGACGTCGTTATTCTTGACGCCGGTCTTCCACTTGGCGTCCCCGACCAATACCGGCTCACCGTGGCGTTTGACTACGAAATCAGGTCGCATACGAATCGACGGATTTCCCCTGAGTAGATTGTCGGTTCGAGCCTGCCCTTCTACGCTCCAGCCATCTCGTTCGTCCACGGTTTCGCGTGCCGTTCTCTCCACTACCTTTTCGAACACCTCATTCATTCCGATCAACAGGGAGTACGATGCACCCTCACCGGCGACGATGTCTTCGATGTAGATGTGTTTCAGCACGAGCCGAGACAAGGCCAGAACCTTCCCATAGTAATCAGTAAGGCGAGTCAGTTCGATCCGTTCGGCTTCCTCGATCGAAACTTCGCGGAGCGTCACTCGTCGTCTAAGCCGCGATTCGTATTCGCGTAGTTCGCCAGCGATCTCGGTGCTATCCACCAGCGACGACAGCGTGTTCGCAACGCAGAGAATCGTCTGGTTTAGCGTGGTATCGTAGGTGAATTCGTCGTAATCGCACTCGAAATCCGTCTTACCGGGACCTCCTGCGAGCTGTCTCTGGACGTTCAATCTGCCCCGGAGATACTCTTCTGTTCCTTCTACATCGACGTACTCTCTCCTAAGGCCCTGAGACAGAACTGTTTCCAGTTCTTCGAGAAACAGGGCTGCTATCGTGTCCACAAAATTCGTCCCGCTTTCGAGTTCCGTTTCGTGTGAGAGATGGGTTGGTTCTGTCCCGTTTGCATATCGTAGCAGCGTGACTAGGTTCGGCTCCCCGATTTTCGGTTGTATCTCAATAGTGGGTCCATCAGGGAGGGCAACGACTCCGACTCGATGATCCGTGTGCAGTACGACCTGTTTGCCTCGTCTGTACTCCACTCGTAATCCATCGACCTGTGATTCGACCATCTCGATATCGTCATCGGACAGGTCGATTGGGTCTGATTCGTCGTACTCGGACAGTTCTATCAGGTCAGCAGTTGTCACTCCACTTCACCATCCTCGCCAACGAGTTCGGAAAGCGCGGCACGGAGAGCGTCGGAATCGAAATCGGCGATCCGCTGTTCCTTCCAGTTGAAGAGGCTCTCACCCCCGCCATCGAATATGTGCTCTTTAAGCCGCTCCATGTCTCCAAAGTAGTACTCATCGAGCAGAGGGAGTATCTCGTTCTTCCAGGACTCTACGAGGCGCTCGTCCGTCGTCCCACCGATGAGGTAGGAGTGACCGACCTGTTTGCCTTTCCCGAGGTTCCCACTGTCCCGAATACGTTCGTTGATAGCACTGAGTGCGAGAATGGAAAGAGCACCGAGGTCCTCTCCCTCCTCGACTGACGCCTTGGTTTTGACGTCCTGTTCACCATCGAAGCCAAGTTCGTCGTAGAGAACTTCGTAGTTCGGCGGGAAGTGTCGAAATCGGAATCGCCGACGTATCGCGGCATCGACAAGGGCGATTGACCGATCGGCCGTGTTCATCGTCCCGATGATGTAGAGGTTCGGGGGCACTACGAGCCGGTCCTCTGAATGTGGCAGCTCGTCTCTCATCTCGTTCGGCTCACCGAGTCGCTTGTCGTTCTCGATGAGGGTGATCGTCTCACCGAAGATCTTCGGGATGTTTCCCCGGTTCACTTCGTCGATGATGAGGATGTATCTGGGGGCATCTGCTTTCGAGTCGGCGTCTTCGTAGGCCTCGACGGCGTCCTCAGCCATCTCTTTGAACACGCCAGCCTCGGGTTCGTACACGAGGTCGCCGTCACGGGTCTTCGCCGTTATCCCCTCAATGAAGTCTTCATACGAAAACGTCGGATGGAACGTTACCATCCGAAGGCGGTCCTCGACAGCGTCGTCGAAGTGGTCTTGCTCGTCCAGCCCCCTGTCTATCCACCACTTGGCGAAGTTGAGCGCTCCATAGGTCTTCCCGGTTCCTGGTGGGCCGTGGAAAACGATCTGTTTCTTGCGCTGGAGATGTTTTTCGACGGTCTCGAACCACGGTAACTCGTCGTACTCTGCGGAGTCCGGTTCTTCGATCAGTTCTTCGTTCCACCTCCAGAACGTGTCCAGCCGTTCTCTGTACGCTTCGACCACGCTCTGGATCGATATTTCGTCTTCAGACTCGAACGACTCGTCATCGTATTCCTTTCGAGGGACGTCGCTCCCGTTATCGATCCCGTATTCAATCTCGTTGGGATAGAAATAGATGTACAGTTGATATGCCGATTTGTGATCTCCGAGAACGCTCGGATACAGAACAGCCCACGAGCGAGTACTCGGGATGTTGGTTGCGCCTTGGTAGGTGACGTAGTGAGTAGACAGTTGGTCAGCGTCTATCTCGTTTCGTAGATAATCGAGCAAATCCTCGATATACGACTCTACACGGTCTTTGGCATAGTTGTAGTAAATCTGAGCGAGGATCTTGTAGTCGTCCCACGAGTTCATAATGTTCTTCTCGTGGTTTGCGTTCTCTCGTGCGGCGATTTCGTCGATATCTACGGATTCACCGTCAAGGATGGCATCGAGCACATCGTACCGGATTTTGGCTATTTTCTGGCGTCCTTCGTACGCCTCAAGCTGATCTCTGAGAAATGCCTGTGGTAGCGTGCGAATTTCGTCGAGGAACACAGAGGTTTCGTCCTCGAACTCCTCTAACCGGCTAGTGTGTCTGAAGAGGTATCTGAGAATGAAATTGTATCTACATTCCGCCGAGTGCGTTACAGTACCTACGAACTCTTGAGCGTCTTGGAGCGTGGCGTCAGCGAGTTTCTCGCTCAAAACGTCCGTCTGGATTGTTGCACAGTAGTCCCGATAGAGTTCGTATCTTTTCCCGACAGAGAGATCGCCGAGATCGGGACTGTGCAACCCAGTGAAGTAACGAATGAGCGTCTCAAAGCCTTTCTCGTCGTATAGTACATATTGGTCGGGGTCGGAAGTCGCCAAGAGAGCACTAATGACCGTGGGATCTATATCTTGATTCGTCCTGAATCGCTCGATGCGATCTTCGAGTGAACTCTCATCTTCGAATAGCGCTACCAGGTCCTCGACGAAATTTCCAGCGTCGTCAGCTACCTTCGCTTCCAGGTCGTCGAAGTCTTCCTCAGACAGAATTGGGTGATCATCTCCCGTTGCTTCTCTCAGTTCTGACGTATATTCCGATACCGTGTCCGTAGTCAGGTCCCGTTGATTGAGCCACGAATGGCCGCTATTCAGAACCTCTCGGGTCCAATTTCTCTGGTCCTCATCAGTCGATTTGAAATCGAGGTACGTATCGACAGCCGCGTGGAGGGCCCCTTCGTCGAGATTGAATTCCCCTACTGAAACCAGATTAACCATACCTCCGGTATTGACAGAACGGACAAAATAACCTTGTCCCGGTGCGTGAGATGATTCGAGGTACTCAAGTCAGAAGCTCACAAAGTCCACTCCGCTACAGCTCTAACTAAAAGGAAGCCCCCTCAGATTCGTACGGCGATCTCCCAAACCGGCAAAGCCTCAGTACGTCTGACTCGTAGCTCACAGTATGGCCTACTGCCCGAATTGTGGGAGCCAAGTCAAGGCGGTTCACCACTACTGCGGATCTTGTGGACAGGCATTGTCTGAGATCGCAGAATCGGAGAGCGATCCACCAATGGCAGTCGATAGAGATGGATTTCTGTCACTGCGTTCGCTCTCGTACGTCAATGAACTACTAGGCGGTGAACAGGAACTTGACCGAGATTCTGTCTCCTATACCCAACTCTCTCGAGAGGTGAGCGCCGCGTTTGCGGATTTCGCTCGTCTTGCGATGGTCAACGACCTCGATCTTCTTCAGCTCTGGGCGACGGGGTCAAACACGAATGCATTGAGTAAATCGGTTGATGATATGAATAATAACCAGTTCCAAGAATGGCTTGCTGCGATTGGGCTAGGGCGAACTCTTCGAATGTACGATGACGCACTACATACGGAGTTCGAGGACGAGTTCGACGACAGACTGCAGAAACTGATCGAGGTCGCAAATGAAGAACTCGACGACGGGGAGCTAACGGGGTAGTTCTACGCTGCACAAGCGATATGGTCTGTTGATATCTGGGTCGTCCCCTACTACGATTCCCTTGCTGAGGTGGTATACTCAGCACGAAGATAGCTTTTTGAGGATCTTGTTCAAAAGTTAGTAGACGTGTATGGCGGACGCACCGGATGCTGAACGGCAGGCAGCCGAGCCCGATGCAGGAGAGGTCCTTAGCGTGTCACAGCTGAACGACCGGATTGCGTCGGTCGTCCAGGACACGCCTGCCCTCAATAGCGTCCGCTGTATCGGCGAAGTCACCGATCTCCACAAAAACAGTACGGCGCTCTACTTCACGCTCACTGACGGCGACGCCGAGCTCCCCTGTATGATCTGGGCGAACCGCTATCGGAAGATGGATGCTGACCTCGAGGACGGAACTGAGGTCATCCTCGAAGGCGATATCGACTACTGGACTGAGGGTGGGAAAATCGATCTCAAGCCGTGGGAGGTGATTGTCGTCGGCGACGGCGACCAAGCGGCCGCAGTCGAGCGACTGCGAAGCGAACTCGAAGAGCGTGGCTGGTTCGACGACGAGCAGAAACAGCGCCCGCCAGCGTTCCCAGAGCGGGTTGGGGTCGTAACCTCCCTCCGTGGCGATGCCCGGTATGACATCCAGAACGCGATCCACGAACAGGACCCTACCGTCGACATCCTGGTGAAGGACGCCACCGTCCAAGGGTCGGAGGCGCCCACGTCTATCGCGAATGGCATCCACCATCTGGACCGTTCCGAAGAGGTCGACTCGATCATCGTCGGCCGTGGCGGCGGGAGTGATTCGAACCTCCAGGCGTTCAACACCGAGCAGGTCGCGGAAGCTATCTTCACCGCAAACACCCCGATCGTCACGGCGATCGGGCATACTGACGACCGGTTAATCGCCGATCAGGTCGCGGATGTGGCAACGATCACGCCGACGGCCGCCGGCGAGTATATCGTGAATTCCCGCGAGGAGTTCTTGGCGGGCGAAGTCAAGCCGCTGGCACAGCAACTCGACGCCGCGTACGAGACCTTCCAGCAAGAGCACGAACATAAACGGGAGCTTGCCGAAGCAGTCGACGAGGCGGCCGTACCCGAGGGCCTCCCGCCGGTCTACTACAAGGCCGCAATCGCTGTGCTGTTGTTGCTGTTGTTGGCTATCACTGGGCTTTGGTTGGGGGTGATCTGAGCGTGGCAAACGACCAAGAGATCCACGACCGGCTGACCCGTGTCGAAGAAATCATTGAGCAGCTCGATGCGGATGAGTGTGATCTCGATGAAGGGACAAGGCTCCACGAGGAGGGTCAGGAACGCTTGGCCGAGGTGCGAGAAATCCTTGACAACGGGCGTGGAGAGGTCGTGGAACTCGAGTAGAGGCCATCCTAACCTTAACCAACAGACAACGGAATCTAGCCCCATTGTTGGTTAACCGTACCCTTGCGAGGTGAACGAGCTATCCGGTTATAATTTACTTTAGATTTTTGCGCCAGTTGGTGGCCAGAAAGCATATACCGATCTTCTAGCTATCGCACCACCATGGACCGGGGCTCAACCGGTGCATACCCACCCCGCACATATGATCACACGGGCAGTCACCATCGAAGACATCGATGACCTGTACCTGACGTGGAACAGCCATATCAACGGGTCCGCCCTCTACCGCCGCGCCCTCCGAGATGAGATGGAACTTCGCGACGTCGACCCCGACGAGCTTCGAGATCTCTTCGAACGGGCTCGCGAACAGGGCTACACGAAAGACGAGATCGTCGAGGAGACCAACCGCTACGCTGATCTGAAAGCACTCGTCGACGACGCAGAGGAGTAACCCGCTATGTCACAGGACAATACGCCCTCCGAGACGGCTTCGAATCGCCCCGACAGCCAGTCCACGGCATCGAGTAGGCTTCCCAGGCAAGCTATGTTCATCGTCGTCGCCCTGAGCCTGTTCGCTGTGGAACCCGCCGCCGCACAGACGAATGCCGTCTGTAGTGCGGACAACCTTCCCAGCATGATCGAGGGTTTCTTCCAGCTTACCACGGCGCTGGGCATTGTCGGCCTCGCAGTCGTGTGGCAGGCTGACTCCCTTATCGAGATGTTCACGATCACGCCCGAGCAGAAGAAGGGCCTCAAGCGGCACAAACGGTCGGCGATGAAGTCCGCGGTCGTCCTCGTCGCCCTCGGCCCACTCTACACCGTCGCTGGGTCGATGATGAACCTCCCGCTGGCGCAGTGCGTCGACCTCGCCCCCTGGTAGGCGACTACCACCCCCGTCGCGAGCCCCCATGACACAACGAGAGCTCTCCGTGCTAATGGCCGCCCTGTTCGTGACGAGCCTAGTCACAGGTCTCGTCACTGCAAGCCCGCCACGGCCAGGCACGGAGGGGAATGGCCTCACAGAAAATGAATCAGCGACGCTGTGGTCTCGCGACGCGGACAACTACATCAGCCAAGAGGAGTACCAGCAGCGCTACGGCGAGAGCCGGACCGCGATGCACCAGCTCGCAAACGGGACGGACATCACGTTCACGCGCCCGCCGGCGACAGCTGCAACGTGGACGCGAAACGACTTCGCTGATCTCGAAGCCGGTGGGTCGGATACGTCCGTGCATCCGCACCACGCGTCGCTCGAAGATGGCGTGTTTATCGAGGACGCCCACGCCACGGTGTTCGCAGTGCAGCCGTCGACGCGAGGTCACTTGGAGTCGGGTGACACGCCGCTCTATATCGCGCCGAACGGCACAATACGGGGGTTCGTCGACTATCGCGTTCGCGTCCCGAACGGAAGCTCTTCGGGGAACACGACGATCGAGTGGTCGCTCGCGAGCAACGAGGTTGAGGAAGTTCGATTGCAGAAGGACGGCGAAACCATCGTCGAGCGCGACGGCTCGCACACGCCGGCCCTCGACTACCAGATCGAGGATGACTGGAGTGCAAACCTCACGCTTGAAGCCGAGATCAGCGTCCGACTGAAGAAGACCACGCGAATCGACCGAGGCGACGAGACCGATGTCGAGGTCACGTACCGAACCGAATCGCTCAACGTCTCGGATTCGATCGCCGTCGAGATCTACGACCTCTCGGCGTACCCCTACTACGCCGAGTACCCCAATGGTGACGCTGGTGTGGCTATCTTCCAGTCCAGACCGTGGCAGGGGTACACGCTGACGGAGAATGGAAGCGCACGAGTGCGTGGCGTCTGGCGGTTCTACACCGCTCGGAACACCAACTGGGATACACTCGTCAGGTCGAACCGGACCGACAGCGCCACCGTCGAGTCGGATGCGATTCCGGTCTATGTTCACGCGTACCCGTCGCGAATCGGCCCGCGTGCTGAACCAGTTCGCGATGGCCCAGAGATTATCGACACCTGGGGCAGTGACCGACCGTCTCCGGACGGAACGCTCGGTGAGAACATCAACATCGACATCGTCAACCAGTCGTACACGACGACGTACGGTGTTGCGGTTCGCGCGGAGAACGTCGACCGCGACGCGCTCCAGGTGGCGGGGATCGTACGGGGCGTGAACGCCTCGATTGTGGCACCTGACGCTAGCTCAGAGCGGCAGCTCCGGCACAGTAATCTGACGGTTGAGGTGCTCCAGCAGAACGAAAGTCAGGCCACACTCCGCATCGAACTCCGAGACAACGAGACCGGCGCTCCGATCATGCTCAGCGATCCCGACCGACGGTATCCAATTGGCGGGAACACTCGCAACGGCTACATCACCATCGCGGAGCAACGCGTCGAGACCAACGCCTCCGGGGTGGCGATTGTGACGATCGACGAGCCGGGTATCTACACGGCACGGTACCATCCGGGTTCGTGGCTCGGGCACAACCCCGCATATGTGAGTGCGACGGCTACTGCTCGCTGGCATCCGCTCGGTACCATCGACGGTTGGTTCGCATTTATTTTCGAGGTCGGCTGGCAGCTCATCCCGTTCATTGTGATGTTCTACGCTGGCAAGCGGCTCCTCCGAATGCTCGGTCCAGAAGACATCTTCCAACGGAACCCATAGTCATGACTAGAAACCACCCACACATCAGTCGGCGAACCGCCCTCCGAACAGTCGCAGGTGCCGCCCTCGTGAGCGTCGCTGGCTGTCTGAACGACAATGGCGGTTCTGGGACGCCTGGTGACGGAACGACCTCCCCAGATGGCAACGGCCCACTCACGCGTATCGCTGTCGAGGGGACAACACTCGTCGTCGAACTCTCCGGAGAGGCCGACATTGACCAGGTCAATCTCATCCAACCGAACGACGAGCTATTCGGGAAGCGTGACGTAGCTGCGGGTGCTCAACAGGTCTCGTTTGAGATCGGCACCGCATATGCGCCCGGTGAATATCGCGTACTCGCGTTGAAGAGTGAGGAGACAGTAGTCGAGACCACGACTGAACTGCGTCCAGAGATCCAGATACAGGATGTCGGACTCTATCGGAATAATCCAGATAAGCCGTGGGATGAGGTCTATGGTGAGAGCGAGACTGACCGGATCAAGAATGGCGAGGCATTCGTCACGGTAGAGAACACAGGAAGCGGTCCAGAAGCGATAACTGAACTAATCTTCTCCGGGGACGTTCCCAATCCAATTGAGAACCCCAGAGGCAGTGGAATGCACGAAACCGACCGGGTAGTGGTCTCCCCTGGCGAGACGGCCGACCTGTTCAGTAATTCGTTCCCGTTCGGTTCAGAGAGTGAGGATGGAATGGGGTGTTCCCCAGATGGTAACAGCGGGCAGTTCACGGTTATCGTCGAGACTCGAGTCGGTGGAAATCGGGTCACGAGTACCTACAATGTCCAGTATTCCGGGTCTGACGAGATGACAGACTGTGAGGTCACGATCACGGAGGCCTGACGATGGTTGATCTCATTGACGTCGTTCTTGAGGGTATCAAAGGCGTCGTTGATTGGTTCATCGGGCTCTTCATGGACGGTCTCAGGTCGGGGTATGAGACTCTGTCTGAGGGAATGTTCGGAACGCCGACCCCAGAGACGAACGGAGCATTTGTCTTCGGTGAACCAACCAACGCACCCTGGCCAGCGATTCACGATGCTCTCATCGGCGGCGAAATCATGCTGGTTTCCCTTTTGCTCCTCGTAATGAGTGTCCAGGGGCGTCACACGGTTCGGATCTTCAATATTGGAAGTACCTACGAAGCCCGAAAAACGAAGAAGACGGCCTGGGTCGGGGCCTTTCTAATCATTACGTGGTATTGGGTTGGAACTCTTGCGCTCTACCTCGTCGACGGGTTCACCATTGCACTGATGCCGGAGCTTTCCTCCGTAGCCTCGGCAATGCTTCAGTTCTTGGGTGCAGCCATCACAAACCCAGGGCTGGGGCTATTGTTCGCCGTGATTGGTGGAATTTCGATGTGGGCGCTGGAGGCGCTGTTCTACATCCGGATGATCCTGCTCTATGTCTACCTGTACGGAATGCCGATTGCATTTGCACTGGCCTACGGAAACATTCCGGTCGTATCCGATATCGCGATGGGGTTCTGCAAACGGTTTGTCCCGTTGGCTGTCCTCCCGCTCCCGGCAGCGATGGTCCTCAAGGGATACGATTTGATCTACAGCGGTGGAACGCTCACACCAGGAACAGCGTTCCTCAAATATCTCGTCGCTGCGTCTCTCCCGCTGGTCGCCCTCTACATCACGTGGAAGACGTTCAAATACGCGACCCCGCTGACGGCCAAAGTCGTCGGCGGTGCGACGAAAGGCGCAGCACTCGTTGGCGGTGTCGCCGCTGGAGCCTACGTCGGTGGCGCCGGCGTCGCGACGACCGCCGCTCGATGGGGGCCGAAAGCCGCCGCTGGCCACGCCGTCGCGCAAAAAGCGGCTGCCCGCGGTGGGCATGGAGGAAACGATGGTGGCACGCCGTCGTACCGTCGAACAGAGAATGACCCAGGTGGAGCGACAGCAGAATCAGCGAGTGACGACCGTGGGATGGAGTTTGACCGAGGGATTCACTAACTATGTCAGCAGATCAAGACGCGGCCGCACGGCGCATCATGGATCAGTTCGGCGAGGAGAGTCGCATCCCGTATCTCAATATTGAGGAAGGAGACGTCGGTATGCTCATCGCCTTCCCCATTATTGGGCTGTTTATCGCGGGCCTCACCGGGATCGAATCACTGGCCCTCCCGTTCGTTGCTGGCGGGCTTGGCTTTGGCGTCGCCGTCATTTACGTCTCACCAACCCACCTGAACGCTTGGACGTGGACGAAAGATGTCTATCGGTATCTCAAGCGACCTCAGGTCACGTTCAGTGCGCCCGCCGAAGCCGACACGAGTACCAACGAATCAGAGCGCAACGAGGACGGACTCGCGAACTACACGCCGTTCAAGCCGGACGAGCGAACGCAGGATCTCACCAACATCAAGCGAGCGTGGCCGGGCGCTGGTGCTATCCAGCGTGAAGACGGCGCGATGGAGGCGTTCATCGAGATCGATCCGGCCAACATGGACTTCGCGATGTCCGACGACTGGGCACAGCTCCAGGACGCCGGAGAAGAGTTCGCCAACAAAGAACTGGACTCGAAGCTCAAACTCCACGCCACAACCCGTTCATTTCCGGTCGAGCAGATCACCGAGACCATTGAGGAGCGCCTCACTGACGAAGACGTTACGGAGAACCCGATCTTCCGGGAACTCCTCGAAGAGTACCGGGAGACACGGCCGAAGGAGATGCGTGACCGGGGCATCCAGCAGGTCCGGTACTACATCGGCGTTGAAGTTAGCCCGATAGAGGTCTACGACCGCTTCCGCGACGAGGGCACCCCCGCAGAGAAGCTGACCCAGTTCCCCGTCATCGGCTTCCTGTTCAACCCGTTCGTCACCCGCCGCGAGGACCTTACCGACGTCGAACGTCGTGCGCAGATGTTCGAGAAGCTCGACAGTCGCGTGAACGACGTGCGATCCGAGTTCATCCAGCAGGCGTCGGGGTGGTCCGCACGTCGACTCAGCACGGTCGAGCTGTTCGTTCTGAATATGGACTTCTGGAACGGCCGCGAACACGACTACGACGAGGCGGAGCGTGTGGTTCGCGACCAATCGATCATCGGCCACTCGCGCCGGGAGGATCCACACGATGCGTAACGTGACCCTCCAGACCGGTGGTGGCGCGCTTGGCTCCGTCGCCGGGTGGCTCCAGAACCTGACACCAGCAGAGAGTGCAGTACTAGCCCTTGCAGTGGGTCTCGGCCTTGGCGTCGGCAGTAAGTACCTCTGGGACCGCTTCACTGCGGATGATGAACCAGACGTGGACTTCACCGATGTCCTCGACGAGGAGACACTCGAAGAAGGCGAGGCTGAACGCAAGCTCCTCGACGACATCTCCGAGTCGCACAAGACCGTCACCGCGCCCGGAGCTGTCGAGTGGGAAACGCGAGCCGCACGGGTCGGCGAGCAGTGGACGACGACACTGTACATCGCTAACTATGCCGACTACCCCAACGACGGGTATCTGAGCGACCTCTTCGAGATGACCGACGTCCAGTTCGATCTGACGGCCCACATCACGCCGAAAAATCAGGAGCGGGCCCGGAACGAACTGCAAGACATCGCGGACGACCTCCAGGTCGATGCTGACCTGGAACAGAGTATCCGGAGCGCGTATCTCCAAGAGCGCGCCAACGAGGCCGCAGCGACGTACAAGGCCGTCGAGAACGGCGCGAACGTTTTCGACCAGGGGATGTTCATCACTGTGCGGGCCGACGAGAAGGACGACCTCAGAGACGCCGTCCAGACGGTCAAGAGTGCGCTCCGCGACGACCCGGCGAACCTCACGCCGAAGACCGCAATTTGTCGGCAGGACCTCGCCCTCCAGTCCGCCGCGCCCATCGGCGACAACGAATTCGGGCGGACATCAATCGCACTCGGCGGGGCCGTCGGCGCGTTGCTCTCCTCGCCGCACAACGCGACGATCCTCGAGGAGGGCGGTGTCGAGTTCGGGATTCACAAGGACAACCAGAGCCCCGTGGTCATCGACCCGTTCGCCCGGGACAACGGGTACGCGATGTTCACCGTCGGCGACACGGGGTCGGGGAAGTCGTTCAGTTCGAAGCAGAACTTCATCCGTTCCATCGAGCAGAGCAAGGACCGCATCGGCATCATCCTCGAGCCGTTGAACAACTGGGCAGGAGTCGCCGAAGCGCTCGATGCCAAACGCATCACGGTCGGCGGGACACTCGGGCTGAATCCCTTGGAGATCCGCGAGACACCCGAGCACGTCCAGCGGGCGATGGGTGAGGACGCGAGCCCGTTCAACGAGAAGCTCGACGACGCGATGAGCTTCCTTACCAACTTCTTCGCGCTCCGCGGGATCTCGCTGGGTGACCGCCGGACGACACTGGAACTGGGTCTCAAGCGAGCGTACAAGCGTAACGACATCACCGACGACATCTCGACGCACGGCAACCCGAGTCCGACCATCCGGGACATGATGGACGTCTTCGAGGACATGGTCAACGATCCCGAGGAGTTCGTTGTCCGATCCGACGAGGAAGCCGGGAAGATCAAGGAGGATGCGACGTGGCTGCTCGATCAACTCCGCCCCTTCGAGGACGACGGTCGCCACGCCAACCTCGGCCAAGAATCGGACTTCGACATCCGGGACGAGAAGGTCATCTATCTCGACCTCGCCCAACAGGAGGGGAGCGTCGACAGCAGTACGGCGCTGACCATGCAACTGCTCATCTCGCTGGTCTACGAGCGCGCGAAAGTCTCGGAGAAGGAGGTCGTGTTCTACATCGACGAGGCGCGCTACATCATGCAGGACGCCGCGAGTCTGGCGTTCCTCGAAACAGTGTTCCGGCACCACCGCCACCACGACCTCTCGATCCGGCTGGTCACCCAGACCGTCGACGAGTTCTTCGAGCACGCCGAGAGTGAGGCCATTCTCGACCAGTGTGCGGTCAAGCAGTTCCACCGCCTCGACGGGATGGATGATGAGTGGGCCGACGAGTTCGGGCTGAACTACGCGCAGATGCGGTTCGTCCAGGACGCCGTGCCCGGCAACGAGGACGCCGGCTTCTCCGAGGCCCTCGTGGGCGTCGACGGCGAGTGGCGCGGCATCCAGGTCAAAGCGATGCCCAAAGAGAAGCAAGTCATCGACTTCGAGCCAACCGAGCAACGGCGATCCTCGCTCCCTGGTACTGGCGAGGATGCTGTAGACGCGGACGTGCAGGCGTTCCAAGACGATATTGAAAGCCGAGCGACCGATAACGGACAACGCCCACCTGAGCAGACGCCAGCAGAGACTGATGGTGGCGCAGCGGGAGGTGACGAGGATGCGTGAGTACCTTCGCGTGACGCCAACCTCCGAACGGCTCACTCCGGAGCGTCTGCCGCAGGCACTGGAGAGCCTCCACAAACTGACCTCAACGGACTCGGCAGGGCTAGCTGACAAACTCAACCCGCTACATAGCGACACACCGCTACGCTTCGAATTCCTCGCGCTCAGTGAGGGGAAAGATGACCCCGTCGAATTCTACTACGGTGCCGACGACCATCTGGATACCCTTGAAAAACGGCTCCGGTCGGTCTATCCCGAGACGTTCGACATCGACCGTACCGAGGTCGACATCGCATCCCGACTCGTACAGCCTGTCGAATTCGACCGCGAGACATTCGTCGAGCACTATGAGTCGGGCGACCTCCAGTACGAATTCGGTCCTGACGAGCAATACGAACGTGGCACTGACGCCGATAGTCAAGCGGGGCCAGCAGACGCCGAATCAGTCGCGGATGGAGGAACAGTCGGCGACCAGTCTGCCGACCACTTCATCGAAACCGAAGATACTGTCCTCGAACTCGCCCCACCAGATGCGATTCCCGAGGATGAGCCACTCACGACGCTTGCCAAACCAACGGTAACATCGGAGGGGACGATACTCGCCCGGCCAGCGACCGAATCCGTCTCCCCACTCGGCGTGCGGTGGCAAGGGTCGGCGACTCGGAAGCAGGACTGGATGACCTCACTCTCGCCATTTACTGCCGACGACGAAGCGGAACTCCCAGCCGTCGATCAGCCAGGAGGTGCGCTCGCGTCGCTCGTCGACCACCTGATGGAGGCGACAGCACCAGTAGCGTTCCAAGTCGTCTTCCAACGACGCGAGAGCTGGCAGTCCGATGCCGACCTTCGCAAAGAAGACGTCATCGACGGACGGGACACACTCGCACAGGAGATTATTGGCTCCCTCTTCGAACTCGACGATCAGTCGGAGAGTCGCGATAGAAACCAGCTGAGCGACGCGGTTGCAAAACGTGTTGCGGCAATCGAGGCGAAAAATCCGAAGCGGTCGTTCACCGCGAACATTCGAGCAGTCGGGATTCCATCCGGTAGTGACGGTCACGATGATCTCGATGAGCGAATGCAATCACTTGTTCCGGTATTCGATCCGCTTGACGGGCCGTACTACCAGGTTGCGGCTGAACGGGTACGCGACAGCGGCTTCCGGGCAGCCACGAAAGAACGAAACGCCCGAGCGGCGCTGCAGCGGCTCTTGGATCGTGAGATCACGACCGGCCGTGGGAAGACCCGACCCGAGTTCGTGCTGAGTGGCCGAGAGCTCGCGAATTTCGTACTCGTCCCCTCCTCGGAACAGCTTACTGTCGAGGGGACACGTGGGACGCGTGCGGAACAGCAGAGTCGGAATCCGTTGCCCCGTCCGCACCAGGACCTCATGAGTGAGTTCCGAGACGGGATGGCAATCGGGTATGCTCTCAACGACACCGGCGAGGCCGAAGACGTGCCGACACACATTCCACCCGGACTGCTGCCCACTCATTTCGGCCGATTCGGAACAACCGGCTCTGGGAAGTCGAAAGCCCTCATCAACGACATGCTGTCGCTGTACGACAACACCGAGGGGCCGACGATCCTCATCATCCCGAAGAACGACGATATGGCCCAGAATTACATGCGGGCTCACGCGCGTCGGTTCGGAATGACCGACCTCGAAGAGAACGTCGTCCACTTCCCGATTCCGGACGTCCTCCCCGGGTTCTCGTTTTTCGATCTCGAACCGTCGATGGAGAGCGGACGGCGTCGCGAAGACGCCGTCCAACGGAAGGCCGACCACTACGAAGAGATTCTGAAGCTCGTGATGGGAACCGACCGCTACGAGCGGGCGACTGTGGCCCCGACTCTCATCAAGACACTCATCAAGGCACTGTTCGACGAGGAATACGGCCGTGAAAACGGGCTGTACCGAGCGTCGACGGACTACTTCGCCCACCGACAGCTCGAACACGTCGTCGACCAGCTCTGGGAGGCCGGGCCACCGAACGAGAACATCGGCGACGCCCCACGGTCGAGCGACGAGGAAGTCACCCGGACGATTCGACGGCAGCTCCAGTTAGATTCGAACACCTTCGCGAACGTGATGGGCGGTGTCGGAAACCGTCTCGCCTACATCTCACAGGATACGCACCTGCGGCAGATCTTCAACAATACCGAGAACCAGTTCGACTTTCGGGATGTCCTCGACGAGGATACGGTCATTCTCTTCGACCTCGGCGACCTCCGCGACGACGCCGCCCGGATTATGACCGGTGTGATCCTGACCAATCTCGATGCAGCTCTCAAGGACCGCAAACAGGCCCTCCCCCAGCACTCGGACGACTACGTCGTGAACTTGCTCGTCGACGAGGCAGCATCGGTCGTGGTCTCCGACATCATGAATGATCTCCTCGAGAAAGGCCGGGGATTCCGGCTCTCTGTTGGTCTGTCGATGCAGTTCCCCGAACAGATGGAGGCTGAAGGTGGGCGGAAGATCTACCTGAATGCTCTGAACAACATCGGCAGTTCACTCATCGGGAAAATCAACGTCGACCGGGAACTGGCGCGAGCGATGGCCCACGAAGAGATGGACCCCGCGGATTTCGCCAATCGGATTCGTTCGTTGCCACGAGGGGAGTGGATCGCCAGCCTGCCAAGCCCGACGTTCGGTGAAACGGGGCCGTATCCGTTCAGTCTCGAACCACTCCCGATTCCACCGGGCCACCCCGAGAGCGAATCCCCGCTCACAGAGCGTGAAGAGGAGCAGTTCACTGAGACACTCTCCTCGATGCACGAGGACATCAATGACGAACACGGTGTGCCGGCTGAGCCAGACACTTCAACAACGAGCACACCTGCCGACGGACACGAGGTGCTCGATATCGCGAGCGACGACCTGGACGTCGCGATTGCGAACGTGGTTCGGAGTCTGCAGCTTCGAGAGGGCTGCCGTGAGGAAAACGGCTGGGTGGCCGTCGAAGCAGTTGACGACGAACTCAGACGACTCTTCGACGACGTCGACGCCGAGCCGCCATCGTATGATGCCCTCGCGGACATCCGAGAACGATCACGATACCTCGATACGACCGTCGATATCGACGCCGACGAGCTCCGCATCCGGCTCACTGACGCCGGAGAAGAGGTCGCGACACCCGATACTGGTGGCGTGCAGGCCGCTGGTGGGAGTGCCCACGACGCAGCACTCCTTCAGATCGAAGAAGAGCTCACCGCACTCGGTTTCACCGTCTCGATCCTCGCACAGGATGGCAGCGAGAAACCTGACGCGAGGGCGAGCCACCCCGACGTTTCCGACCGATTCGCCATCGAAGTCGAAACGACGACACCCGAGAATCCCGCGAAAGTGCTCACGAATCTCCGGAAGGCCCAAGCAGCAGGTGATATCCCGCTGTTTGTCGTTCGACCAGGAAACGACGAAACTGAGTGGGCCGAGCGTGTTGACGGCATTCTCACACCTCCCGTCCGTACCCTCCAGAATGGTGAGACACGGTTCTACACGACTGACTCGAATCTCACGTTCAGCGGTGGAGCGACCGAAGAAGGTGGAGTGACGGCCGTGCGACCGGCGACCGACGACGAGAACGGGACCCAGAACATCTGGCAGCGTGATGGCGACGAGATCGTCCTTCGTGATGCCAGCGGGACGGAACATATCCGCCTCGAGTCGCTGGAAAAACTCTCGAAAGATCGTGTTCCGGCCATCTACAGCTACGACCACGCTGCCGACGAGTACGTCGTTTATGAGCACGGTGAACAACACATCTACGAGACGAAATCGGCGTTCGAGGACGACTGGATTCGGATCAAAAAGCCGTTCGTTCCGGAAGACGAGTTCTCCACCCCAGAGTACAGCTGCGACAGCTACGTAATCGTGATTCTTGCCGATGAGAAGTCATCAGTCGTCTACACGGACGGGACAACGAAACCTCTCACAACCCTATTTGATCACTCAACCGCCCACAATGAATCAGAGGGGGACTCCAAAAACGACGACGAAAATAGTGACCGGGCGGAGACTGACTATCGGGCCGAATCTGCTCCGGGAGAGGATATGCCGGGGGAAGATTCCTCAGAGCAAATCTCCCAAACTAACGGGAGTGAACTCGATCACGACGCGGACGATTTCGAGTCATTCGTTGACGTGTACGTTACCGAAGAAGAGGAGGCGGAACTCCCGAAGGATGATCTCTATAATGCGTATCGGATATGGGCAATCAGACACGACAAAGAAGTTCAATCGAAAGCGTGGTTCTCCCGTTCTCTCGGGGAGTTCGTAACGCATGATACGAGTCGGATTCGTCAAAACGAAACCCGCGTGAACTGCTATACAGGTATTTCGCTCACGGCAGCAGGGCAACAATTGATTGAATGAAGAGAAATCTATGAGGTACTTGAATTCGAGACGGGTTATCAAAAAACCGCCCGAAGGCGTTGCCGGTCAGGGGAAACGACCAGTAACAGCACGAGAGGGTAAGAATCAAGAGTTAATACTCGGTTATGGACCGAGAAAACCGCAAGACGGAACCGCCGGTCAGGGCATCTGGGAGGGGCAACAGTATCTAACATCAAGTGAACATACGAAATCGCAGGACGGCGCTGCTGGTCAGGGGAAATTAAGAAAGGGTACTCCCGCCCGTATCAGCGGTCAGGGGAAAAACCACCAGACGGCGAAGCTGGTCAGGGGTATCACCGAGCGAAAACCAACTAGGATAGAACGGGGGGTCCCCGTTGGGACCAAGGGATTGGATCGAGGAGTAGAATTGAGTGAGTTCTGTGCTGGCTCAGAATTAGTGAGAGCCATGCAAGGTACTGTGAGAACATGAATAAGAATATCATCGACGAACCGGAGGAGATTCCGGAGACGCTACGCGAACGGGACCAGTGGGTGTGCTGGCGCGAAGAAGAGCGGGACGGCAAGCCGACGAAGATTCCGGTGACGCCGGGAGGTGGGGGGTTCGCGTCATCAACAGAGTCGGAGACCTGGGCGAGTTTCGAGACAGCGCTCGACTACACCGAGACGGCACACGCCGATGGCGTCGGGTTCGTGTTTACCGACGACGACCCCATCGTCGGCGTCGATCTGGACGACTGCCGCGACCCGGAAACCGGCGACGTCGACGACGCGGCACTAGACATCATCGAGCGCCTCGACTCCTATACGGAGGTGTCACCGTCCGGCACCGGCTATCACGTCCTCATCAGGGGCGAACTTCCCGACGGGCGGAACCGTCGCGGGAGCATCGAACTGTACGACACGGCACGCTTTTTCACCGTCACTGGCGATCACGTCGAGCGGACACCAACGTGCGTCGCACGTCGACAGGACGCGCTCAGAGCGATTCACCGTGAGTACGTTCAGGAGACAGAGCGTGACACGGCAGCAGAGCCCGAACAGCGTGGTAGCGCTGACGACGAGTCACCGACGACCGGTGCAGCCGGCGTTGACGTCGACCTCGAAGACGATGACCTCCTCGAGAAAGCGCGAAACGCATCGAACGGCGAGAAGTTCGAGCGGCTCTGGAACGGGAATACGGTCGGCTACGACAGTCAGTCCGAGGCCGACATGGCGCTGTGCTGTTTGCTGGCGTTCTGGACCGGTGGTGACCGGACCCAAATGGAGCAGCTGTTCCGCCAGTCGGGATTGATGCGAGAGAAGTGGGACGAGGTCCACTACGCTGATGGGTCGACGTATGGGGAGAAGACCATCGAGCGAGCAATTGCGACTACTTCGGAGTTCTACGACCCGGACGCCGGCGACGATACCGCGGACGAGATCCCCGCCACATCGTCGCCAGACGTCGGCGCTGCTGACTCGGAGCGGAGTCGCGCATATCTCGCCGAGAAGAACCAGATCTTGAGCGACCGCGTCGACGAGCTCGAGGCGACACTCACGGAGAAAACCGAGCGCATCGACGCTCTCGAAGCGGAGGTCAAGCGACTCACTGACGAACTTGCCACCCGTGGCCAGGAGGAGGAGTGCCAGGGCGAGCACGCCGCTACTACGAGTGAGAACAGTAGTGAGTCAGAGTCATCCTCACTGTTGGGTCGGTTATTCGGCGGTCGGTCCAAGTAGCGTTGCGACCGCAGCGGCACGTCTGTCACCCCCGCCAGGGGGCGGCGGGGTACATCACGTGCCCCCGATAGACGATGGCTTCGGAACGTACGACCCAAACGCAGACGGTACAGCAAGCAGCAACCAACTCCGACGGGGAGGCTCCGTGGGCAGACCTCGAGGTGGCGATCCCGAACGACCGCGATCACGCGTCGCTCGTCGCGCTCGTGGAGTGTGCCCTAATCGAGCTGACGCACGAGCACGTGGGGGCAGTCGTCGTCACCCACCAGGTCCGGGGGACAAACCACACGCAGTACGTCGCCGTCGACGACGTCAGCGAGCAGTTCCAAAAGCGGCACTTCGACGCCCGGCTGGGCTGGCACGAGACAACCGTTCCTCGTGAGATCGTTCGCGACGAACTCGTCACCCAGCTCACCCGGTCGGCAGCCTCACAAGCGGAACGCACACGAGAAGCAGCAGCCAGCGAGCCGGACACGTTCACCGTGAAGCCGGTTCAGGAACTCCGGACTCCATAGGCCACACTCTTAACCAACACTCGGGACCAGTTCTGTCGAAGTGTTGGTTAATGACGTTGCCAGAATTTATGCCCTCAACCCACGCCCACCGCCCTATCCCTCCGCGACGTTGCCGTTTTCGAGTACCGCGACCCAGGGTCGGACTGACGCCCTCCGACTGGGCTGTTTATCGGCGCCGGGAGGCGTGCAGCGCGCGAGAGCGTGCGCGGCGTGATTCACCATGGTTGGTCCCGATCCTCACGACGACACGAGTGCCGACCACGAACAGCGCGAAACCGAACTCCTCGCACAGGACCGTGACGCCGCGAGCGTCGCGACCGCGGACGTCGACGACGCAACGGCCCGCAGCCTAGTCGACGACCTCATCGACGCGGACGTCGTCACACCCGTTCCCGAGGATCGCGTTCTCGTTCACGAGCCGAGTGTTACTACCTTCGACTCGACGACGCAATTGGCCGTCTTCCACCGTGGCTGGACGGCCGGCCGCGACGCCGACGCGGAGGCGGAGTAATGCAGCAGACGCTTACAGGGTGTGCGTTCTGCGACGCTCCGCCCAGCACCGAGACTGGCGAGGCCCACACCTGGGGGGAAGATGAGCGGGTCACCCACCCTATCTGCGTCGACTGCGCGATCCAGATGGATCCGGATCCCGACGAGCGCGATCGCTACGCCTGCGATGGCTGTGGTCTCGTCGTCGACGCCCTCGCGGCGCTCACGCGTTTCCGTGTGGAACTCGGCCATCTCGAGGGGCCGCTGCAGCTGTGTGCGCGATGTAGTCCTGGCGGGCCCGCGACGTACTGGACGCACGACCTCGATGAGCATCTCGTTGAGTGAGACATGTTGCCGACGCTTACACCGTTTCCATGGAGGACCTCGTTGACGAAGTCGACGTCGCGCTTGACCGCGACTAATGGGGGGGTCTCCTATCCAGGGATAGGGAAAGTATCCAATAAGCCGCACCGCTTGGCATTACACCACAGATTCCGGTATCCCTCGCCGTCAGATCGTCGTCGAAAGACGCTCGATGCGATCAGCGGTTCCCTTGATTGCGTCTTTCTCCTCGAGACGACTCACGATATCCTGTAGTTCAACCGTGGTGTAATCGAGTTCCTGCTGGAGGGCAGGCATAGATTTCGGTTCGTCGAGGGCGTGAAGCACTTCGAGTTCCTCGTATACGCGCTCTGTAATCTCCGCGACCGGCTCATGCAGGGGTGTCCTCACGTTGTGTTGCTCGGTGAGATCGGCCAACGCCTCGTTCACGTATGTCACGAATAGCTCTTGGTCCAAGAGGTCGATCTGCGCGGCGAGTTCTGCTTCGACGACGTCGAAATCGAGGTCAGTCTGCAGCAGCGAAAACATATCTTCGATATCGTCCACCCGTCCGGCGACCGCCTTGAATAGGAAGATGTCCTCTGGGCTCACGAGTTCGACCACCAAGTTGCTGGGGTTGAGGTACCGCTCGCTGCGCTTCCGAATCCCGTCAGAAAGAACCAGTTTATCGATTACCTGCTGGTGAAAGATGTCGATTCGACACCCATCATCGTTCTCGAGGATTCGCTGAGCACCGAGCGCTTCGTATTCTTCGTCCGGTTCCCGAACGATATTGTAACCAAGTTCGAGCAGTACTGCTTGGAGCTGCCCGAGGTCATCACCGGATGCGACGATGAGATCGATATCCTTGGTAGTGGTCTTGAGATCCTGGAACGCCATTGCCCCACCGCCGATCAAGAAGACAGTGAGCGGGTCGTCTAGCTGCTCGCCGATGCGCTCGAGTTCCGACCGAATGTACGAACTGTCGAATCGCGCCCTCATGCTGACACCCCGTAGTCCGCAGCCAATTCTTGGAACTCCTCCCACTCGGGAAGTCGAGATGCCCGCTCCTCGCCACTCGTGTCGAGATACGTGAGCAAGTCCTCGACGAGATCGTCGACGCCGTACTTTGTGGCCTGGTCACGCAGTTCGTCACGGTCGACGTCAACGTGGCTGAGCAGGAGCAGACAGTATGACTGGGTACGTGCGCCCGAATCGATCACGAGCATATGACAGCACAGCATCGCCGGCGAGAGATCATTCATCGTCTCTGAATGGAAATAGTACCGACGGTCGCGGGCCAGAAGGGGCAGGTCGTAGGTCTGGAAACGCTCTGGCCCCGTCGAAAGGAAGTCCTCGGCGGTAATCTCATCTGCGGTCTGGACGAGGAACTCGTCGAGTGACTCCCAGAGAATCGTGTAGGTGTCGGTGTGTTGTTCGACGGTCTGGCGATGGTCGTGGTGAACGAGTTCCCGAGCAAGCGTACTCAGTTGTTCGAATCCCTCGTTCAGCACATATGCATCCTCGTCAGTTTCGTAGATGATCCCTCGATGCTGAAGTGGATCGAGGGCGCGATGGACGGTACTCCTGTGAATGTTGGCCCGGCGTGCGAGCTCCATTACGACCCGCGGTGTTTCAAGATAGTAGAGAACGCGGAACGTCGCGCCCGACAACAGTTCAGGCCATTCGATGTGCGAATACTCTTGGGTGATGTCTGCGAGGAGTTCGAGTGCTTTTGCGTCCGATGGCCGGATCTGCTTTGTTTTCCCTTGTCGACGCGTCTCGACGAGTCCGGTCGCTTCGAGACGATCGACAAGTTCAGACGTGTAGCTGAGACTGCGGTCCAGCTGGGTCGCAAATTCGGAGACTGTCTGTTCACCGTGAAGGACGGTGAGCGCGCGAACCTCGCCTTCGGTAAGCATCTGTTGCGTAGATACGAACCGATATTTAAATAACTTCGCTATCTCGCAACGAGTATGACTGACTCAGCTGAAGTTGCTGGGTGAGCAACACGATGAAGGCCCTCGGCCGTTCACGGGCGGCGCGCCGCCCGTTAGCTCGGGAGAGCAGGCTCTCCCGGTGACCGAGGCGGCCTCGCCCTTTCTGAGTCCGCCAGGGCAGTAGTTGGGTCGCTGAGTGTCGCGGCTGGGTGGACAGGTGTGTCCGTTATGGCCCGCACCGCTCGCCGCGTTCCGCCCTCCGCGTCGCTCGCGACCGACCATTCCGGGCGTGCGGGCGCTCTCCGCACCGCCCGCGCCCGTTCCGGGCTAAAATGCATGTGCCCTCGGCGCCAGCGGGTATCCCCGTCGGTTGCGCCCCTTGCGGGCTTTCGCGTTCCAGCGCTTGGTGCCGCCTGCGCTGTCGCGCGCCACACCGCGGCGCGCGTTCTCGGCGACAGTCGCCCTGGACACGGACCCGCACATCGGGCCGGACACGAGCGGGCATATCCCGCTGGCCGCTCGCTCCGGGCGGGTCGGCGCGCGGTGCTGGTTGAGTGGCCTCCCTATGGCGCGCTCTCGCTCGCGCCCCAAGGGGCGCTCGCGAAGGCGCGAGCGAGAGCGCGCAGACGAGTCTGTCGGTCGTTGTCGTCGAGGAAATCCGCGATGTTGTAGCATCGCGGTGTCGGGCGCTGAGCGCCTTCAGGAATCAGGGTAGATTCCAATGTCTAGTAACAACGTCACCACGGATGTAGTTTCGGTCGATGAACAGGCTTTCGAGAAACACGATGAAGGCGAGGTCGACGAGGATGGCTTCGAAGTCGTCGACGAGACCCCGGAGTTCCGGGCGACGGTCGACATGGAAGTCCAGGCCAAAGTCGATTCCAACCACCCAGACGCGCGCGTCGAGGAAGGCCCGGATCACCTGTTCGGGAAGACCCTCGAACAGGAAGAGCGCATCAAGGCACGAGAGGCCGAGTTGGAACACATCAGTGCCCAGGCAGAACTCAGTCAGCAGGAGGGGCGTGCGAAGCGGACGCGAGACATCGCAGCGAAGCGAAGCGCTGAGCGGCGTGTGAAGTTCCAGAAGCGGGCAGCGAGCGTGAATCCGATGGCTGACCCGGAGCGAGACGATCCTCGTGCAGAGCTCACGCAGGAGCAGTTGGCGGCGGTGAACAAGCAGTCGATGCGGTTGGCGGAAAAACTGGATGGCTGGTCGCGAGCAGCGATTGGCCGGCGGTTGGGTGAAGCCGTCGTCGGTGGGAAAGACCTAACGAGTGCAGTCGTCGGGATGTTCGAGGAGTTGCAGACGGCGCCTGGGACGGTGATCCCCATTGGGAAGCTCGAGGACGTCAATCGCAAAGAGGTGAGCATCGAGGGTCGAGTCGAAGTACTCTGGGATGCGGACTCGCCGGCCATCGCTCAAGTCGGGCTGATCGCAGACGACAGTGGAAAAACGAAGGTGACGATCTGGGAGAAATCAGATGCGCCGTGGATTGAAGAGGGCGAGCAGGTGCGTATTCACAAGGTAGCCCGGAACTGGTACGAGGGGCGCGTCTCACTGGCTGTCACTGGGTGGAGCACCATTATGTTCCCTGAGCGCGGTCGGTGGTGGGAATAGCCGGTCGGCGCACCCCTTTTTTGCTGGTGTGTACGCGGTCACCGCCACCTCCCACCACCTCCACGGTCCGGGCTGCTCACGGCGCTCACGCGCCGTTTCGCGGCCGGGCTTTCGCCACCGCAGCCCTCCAGTGTCAGCGCTGTTCCGTGTGGTGTGTATGTGCCCCTGATGGGTGAGGGGCACTCCGAGAGACGCGATCCGCGTGAGTCCCCTCGTGAGTATCCATGGCAACCAGAGAGATCTACGAAACGACGTTCGACGAAGACGTCCAGACCGACTCGAATGCTACGCAGTGTCCCGAGTGTAACGGGCAAGTTACAACCAACGCGGTTGAAACCGTCTGCGAGGACTGTGGACTCGTCGTCGACGAGCAGCGGATCGACCACGGGCCAGAGTGGCGAGGGTTCGACGAAGACGAACGGGAGCGCACGGGTGCTCCGTTGACAGCGGCGCGGCACGATCGTGGGTTGTCGACGGAGATCGGCCACGGGACCGATGCGAACGGGAACGAACTCTCAGGACAGAAGCGACGGCGGCTCGCTCGGATGCGCCGTGAACAGACGCGTGGGCGGTTTCAGTCGAAAGCCGAACGCAACCTCGCACACGGGCTTAGTGAAGTCCGCCGGATCAGTAGTACGCTCGAACTATCCGAGACGATCCGTGACCAGGCCTGCCAGCTCTTCCGCAGCGCTCAGAACGAGGAACTCCTGCAGGGCCGGTCGATTGAGGCGATGGCCGCCGCGAGTGTCTACGGAGCGTGTCGGTGTAACGGGCGACCACGAACGCTCGACGACATCACCGAGTCGGCGCGCGTCGAGCAATCGCGGGTGACGAACGCATACACGACGCTGAATACGGAACTTGGCCTGCCAGCCCAACCCGTGACGCCCAGTGCGTTCGTTCCGCGGTTGGCCTCGGAGCTCGACGTCTCCGATCAAATCCGGCAGCGGGCTCGGCAGTTGGCGGAAGCATCCGAATCGACTGGGGCAACCACCGGGGTTCGGCCGTCCGGGTTCGCTGCAGCCTGTCTGTACAAAGCCGGACGCGAAGACGGGCAATGGCTCACCCAGTCGGACGTCGCTGACGTTGCGAACGTCTCGGTGGTCACCGTGCGGACCCACCGCGACACACTGGACGAACTGGCTGTCTAACGCCCACACTGCTGATTTTCGATTGTATGTCTGTAGGCTGATTGATGTGAGAGCCATTATTTAAACCCGAAGACGAAGCATGATACGGCCAGATCACTCTATGACCGACCAGTACGCCGACTACGAAGCCCTCCGACCGCTCGGCGAAGCGACCCACGTTCCCGACGATCAACTCGCCAGTAGTAGTGGCGAGCCCCGGCGGCAACGCTCTGGTGGCGTCGACGCGGGCTATCCAGACGACCCGACAGAAGGTGAGACCGAGTGCGATTCCTGTGGAGCGTCGATCCCCGCTGGCCAGTCGAAGTGCCGGTTCTGTCTCACGAACCATCTCGAAGCAGCCGACGATCAGGACACATCGACTGCCGAACAGACTCTCCTCCATATCATCCACATAGTCGTTGAGGCGTCGACGTTCTACGGCGCCGTCGGGAAGGGATCTGCTGCGGCCACCCTCCTCGCGAAGGCAGACGATGACCCAGTAGTCGATGACTGCAAGCTAATCTATGATCTCGACGAGGAACCGGCCCCACGGCTTGTCGATCAGTGGCCCTCGCTCCCCTCGGCGACACGGGTCACGTCTGAATGTGGTAATCAGCTGCTCGCGGCTGCTCGTGAGCGGACGGCGTGGACAGAGACGACGCAGTCCTGTCACGACGGCGAGCACACGACGTTCCTCTACGACGAAACCGGGAGCGAGGTTCGCACCGAAGCTCGTCTTGCAAGCCTACGTGAGGACGCAGACAACGACCTCTGGCTGGTGCCAGCGATTGCGCTCCAGAAATCCGTTGACAAGACCGATACCGAACAGCCACGACGCGAGCGCCCAAACAGAACTCACCTCGAGTGTCGAGAGTGTGATCGGGAGACTAAGCATCGATTCCGCGAATTCGAGGCTGTCCCCGATGACGAGTGGACCGGGCAGCCAATGTGGGGCTGTCAGCGGTGCGGCACGCCACGCTACGGGCCCGAACCCGAAGCCGATCAGTAAAGACGACGTCAAATTAACCAACAATTCTGGTGTCGGCTCGGAGTTGTTGGTTAACAGAAGCCAGCTCGCGACCACCCGACGATACCACACCTGCTGACTGCCCGCCGGTGTTTTTCGGCGCCGAGAATTGGCGGAGGCGCACACATGGATCCACGAGACACCCCCGGCTATCGACTCCACCGCGCGCTCAGTAGCCTCACCAGTATCGACAGCGACCAATTGGAGCCCGCTGATCGAGAGCGAATTAGCACCGCGACGACGCTCCTCGAGCAGGTAGATTTTCTCACCCAACCGAATACGACGAGGGACGGTGACATCAACAGAGAATCCTGACAGCTCGACGCATCGGCAGCGCAACGTCATGTGGCCGTCACAGCGTGAGCAGTTGCTCGCCCCCTGAAAGGGTGCGGGGGCGCGAGACCGCTCCCGAGAACAATCCATGGCAACATTGCAAGCCGCAACGACATCGACCGGCGCGCTCGTATCGGATCCACAGGCAGTCCGCGAGCTCTGTGAGAACCACTGCTTCGGGACGCTCAACTGGGAAGTGGACGACGACGGCGAACTCGTTATCTGGGGCTACGACAGCTTCGAAGTGTACGAGGCCCGTGAGAACGGTCTTCCTGACTACGACGGTGGCATCGTCACTCACGAGTTCCTCCGGTCGCTCGCGGAGTATCTCGAACCGAACGAAGAATTCGACATCCAGACAGCCGGATTTACCAAGTGCCGGTTTCCCGTGCTGGCGAAACGGTACGTCGTTCGCGACGGCGAAGTCCTCCACGCGGACCTCAGTTCCCCCGACCCGATCGACGAGTAGCGTTGTTCGTCCCCCGGGAGGGGTGCGGGGCGATCCAGTCGTGGGTCGTCCTGCAAGGAGATTGTTCAATGGGCCACCGCGCACTCGTTGCGTACGAACGCACAGACGGACAGTACACGCTCCACTACTCTCATTGGGGTGCAGCGAATCTCAAGCTCAAGCACCGAATCTCGGCCGAAACACCGTTCGGTGGCGACGACACCGACTCGAAGTGGGCGAAACAGCTGCTGGCGGAACTGGCCGATGGCCTCGAAGCAGATGGCGTCGACGGCTACCTCGCCGGCGAGGATCGTCCGTCGTCGGTCGTCAAGCCGAAGTCCCGTGCCACCGGGCTCACCCTCGACGAGATCGTCGCGGACCACCTCGACTATCTCCACCACGAGGCGATCTTCGTGGTGTCACCCACCTTCGAGGTGACCGCCTATCGGACGCTGTGGTTCGGGCTGCAGTACGACTCGGAGACGGTCGAACAGGGAGAGACCGTCGGGAACGGCGCGCTCGCGACGGTGCGCTGGTACGACGGCAAGCCGGTCGGCGACGGCCACCTACAGGGACAGTTCGCGGCCCTCAAAGACGTCGTCGGCGACATGCTCGATAAGGGCGTCTTCACGCCGTCAACGGCGATACAGTATCTGAAACGGAAGCTCGCTGAGCGGGTCGGAGACCGACAGGAGCTGCTCATTCCGACCGGAGAATCACCCTTCGAGACAGCGAGTCTCGGCAAGCCGTAACACCAATCCCTTAGTGGATATCGGGGGACGTCTAAGTATGTCAAATCAGTCTGAAGATGACGTTCGTGTTTGGCTTGTCGAACGGACGTACTCCGATGACGAGCAGAACCTGATCATCCTCACCTACGCAACACCCGATGGAGAACAGTACTATCGGAAGGAACGCGCACTCACGTCCTTCACCGACGTCCGAGATACGACAGCAGCAGTCGATGCTGAACCCGGCAATCTTGGCATGGTCGATGACCCCGACCTCCAGGAGCAATACGCGGCCGAAGCACAGCGAATGCAGGAGGTTCACGACCCGGACGACGTGATCTGATACCCGCCAGTAGACATCGCCCCAAGCCATGGGTTATGTCGTGGCAGGCCTTAGTCGGGGTATGCGCGAACTCGTCTTCGCTCTCGAATACGAGCCCGGCTGCAACAGGGTGGCGGACGCCCTCGCAGACCACCCCGACGCTCGCGTTCGTTCACTCTCGCTGCACGCCACTGCCGACCAGCTCTGGCGAGTCGACCATGCCACCGGCACTCCGGACGCACTCGACGCCATCGAGGACGCGTTTCGCAACAGCGACTACTACGCCGACTGTCTCGCCACCGAGGACTGCGGCGCAACCCAGACCACCCGTGTCCTCGACCGCACGGACGACACGCTCATCCTCTACTCCGACTGGGAGCGGACCCCTGCCTGTGCCTCAGTCCCCCACATCGCCCGCGACCACCTCGGCGACGGTGTGCTGTTCGAGACCCGTCACGAGGGCCGCCACTACACGTGGCGGCTCATTCACTCCGACGAGGGCGATGTGGCGGCGTTCTTCGATTCCCTCGGGGTTGCCGTCGGGGAATGCGCCCAGATGGAGATGCTCCGCACCGCGGATACGACGACATCAGCTGGGGGAGGCGACGGGACACCGAGCGGCCTGCCGCCAGCACAGGAGGCCGCACTCCAGGCCGCTGTCGAACACGGCTACTACGAGTCACCCCGCGAGGTCGACGTCGGCGAACTCGCCGAGCATCTCGACGTGCCACGGTCAACACTCACCTACCGACTCCGTCGGGCGGAAGAACATTTGGCGAAGCAACATGTCGCCGGCGAGCGGGTAGCGGAAGAACGGCTGGCATCGCACTGAGGGCCGCAGTTGGAATATTCCAACAAAGACATATGGAACTCCCACTCCTACCGTGAGGTAATGACAGAGAATCCGGACGCAGCAGGAGAAACGAGCGGCGGCGGACAGCGACGTGAGCTGACCGCCCGCCTCGCCGTTCCCGAGATGGACTGTCCCTCTTGCGCCCAAAAGGTGGACAAGAGCCTCCAGCGTGTCGACGGCATTACTGACGCCACGCTCCAGCCGACCACCGGCACGGCCAACGTCACGTACGACCCTGATCGGACTAGCGAAGCCGACGTAATCAAGGCGATTGAAGGCGCCGGCTACGAGGTCGTCGGGGGCTCGGACGCTGAGGGCGATGATGAGGACAACCAGGCGACCGACGGCGTCGACATCGCGCCACCATCGGAGGTCTGGACGAGTCCTCGCGCGAAGAAGACGTGGCTCGGCGCGGCGTTCGTCACGCTCGGCCTCCTCTTCGAATTCCTCCTCACCGGACAGAACGTCACGGTGGCGAGCGTCCTCGAGTACCCGCTCCACATCGCAGATGTCCTGTTCCTCGGCGCCGTCGCCGCCAGCGGCATCCCCGTCGTCCGTAGCGGGTACTACTCCGCGAAGAACCGAAGCCTCGACATCGACCTGCTGATGGGGACGGCGATCATCGCGGCGACCGGTATCGGCTACTTCGTCGAGGCCGCCACGCTGGCCGTCCTATTCAGCATCGCCGAGCTGCTCGAGGACTACGCGATGGACAGGGCACGGGACTCCCTGCGCGAGCTGATGGAACTCTCGCCCGACGAGGCGACCGTCCTTCGCGATGGTGAGGAAGTGACCGTTCCCGCCGAGGAGGTCGACGTTGGCGAGACCGTCGTCGTCCGCCCCGGCGACAAGATTCCGCTCGACGGAACGGTCATCGACGGCGAGAGTGCAGTCGACCAGTCGCCGATCACGGGCGAGAGCGTCCCCGTCGACAAGACTGCCGGCGACGAGGTCTACGCCGGCGCGATCAACGAAGAGGGGTACCTCGAGGTAGAGGTCACCTCGACCGCTGGCGATTCGACGCTCTCGCGCATCATCGAGATGGTACAGGGCGCACAGGCGAAGAAGACCGAGTCTGAGCAGTTCGTCGACCGCTTCTCCGGCTACTACACACCCCTCGTCGTCGTGCTGGCAATCCTGACCGCCGCTATCCCGCCGCTGGTTATCGCCGACCCCATCTCGGTGGACGTGGCCGGGTACGGGTTCACTTTCGCCGGCGACTGGCAGACCTGGTTCATCCGCGGGCTCACCCTGCTGGTAATCGCCTGCCCCTGTGCGTTCGTCATCTCCACACCCGTCTCGGTGGTGTCGGGCATCACCAGCGCCGCGAAGAACGGCGTCCTGATCAAGGGCGGCAACTACCTCGAAGCGATGGGCGAAGTCGATGCCGTCGCGCTCGACAAGACGGGGACGCTCACGAAGGGCGAACTCGCCGTCACCGATGTCGTCCCGGTCGGCGACACCACTGAGGATGATCTGCTCCGTCGCGCCGCCGGGCTGGAGCGGCGCAGTGAGCACCCCATCGCTGCGGCGATTCTCGCCCGTGCTGAGGAGGCGGGCGTGGGCGACCTGCCCGACCCGAGTGGCTTCGAGAGCCTCACGGGGAAGGGCATCCGGGGCGAGATCGACGGCGAGACGTACTATGCGGGCAAGCCCGCGCTCTTCGAGGAGCTGGGCTTCGACCTCGCTCGAGCACGCCGCGAGACAGACGGCGGCGTCGTGGCGGAAGAGGCGACCGAGGCCGACGACGGGGCGTTCGCCGAGGACGCGCTCACCTCACTGGAGCGGGAGGGCAAGACGGTCGTTATCGTCGGGACGGAGTCGGAACTGCTGGGTGCAATCGCCATCGCCGACGAGGTGCGCCCGGCCTCGAAGCGGGCTGTCGAACGCCTGCACGAGCTGGGCGTCGAGCGCGTGGTGATGCTGACCGGGGACAACGAGGGCACCGCCCGCGCCATCGCCGAGCAGGTCGGTGTCGATGAATATCGCGCCGAACTCCTACCCGACGAGAAGGTCGACGCAGTCGAGGAGTTACAGGCGGAGTACGGGGAGGTCGCGATGGTCGGCGACGGCATCAATGACGCCCCCGCGCTGGCCACTGCGGAGGTCGGCATCGCGATGGGCGCGGCGGGCACCGACACCGCCCTCGAAACGGCTGATATTGCGTTGATGGGCGACGACATCGGGAAACTCCCGTACCTGTACGACCTGTCGCATACGGCCAACGGCGTGATCCGGCAGAACATCTGGGCGAGCCTCGGCGTGAAGCTTCTGCTCGCGTTAGGCGTGCCGCTGGGCCTGGTCAGCGTTGCGCTGGCAGTCGTTGTCGGAGATATGGGGATGAGCCTCGGCGTCACCGGGAACGCGATGCGGTTGTCACGAATCGAGCCCGATCGAATCATCGACGCCTGATTCTGCGGCGGGAAGTGCGGGCAGGACGCTCTTCTTTCGGGACTTACCTCCGCTACATCGAGACTAGTTGTGGTTTGTCTGGGGCAGAAAGGACTGAGCCCCACCGTTGGCTCGTGATTTGATGCCCGAGAATTCAGACGACGATCCATTCCACGATTGCGAGTTAGATCCCGACGCAGTCCTCGGGACGCGCACCTTCCACGATGTCCTGTTCACCGATGAGACGGAGACACCGGTGAACGTGCTCACTGGCGAGACGCCCGCACATTCACAGGCGACCGTCGAGGAAGCGAAGGAGTTCGCTGCGAGTATTGACACCGACACGCCACAGATTGCACTTCCGGCGTCAGTTGAGACGCAAATCGAGACGCAGAGTAAGCCCTACACGTCGGCTGCGTTCTTCCACTTCAAGGCGACGGGCTCGCTAAGGCGTCACCGCGCCTACCACGCCGCATATGACTCGGATGCGTTCACCGTCGACTTCGAAGCTGACTACGAGTCCGGAAACCTGACCATCACAGTCGATCGAACGAACGAGTCCTAAGAATCGACCGCTAGATCAGGGTTTTTCGAGCGCCGGCGATGGGTGCCGGCGCAGCAGGAGCGAACGATCAACCACTCCCGGTGCGTCGGCGTTTCGAGGTGTTCGAGATGCACATGGTAATTTACGCTCTGGTAGAAGAATCGACCCACGACGACGCACTGGCCAGCGGAAAGTCGGTGTTCGACCGCCTGGTCGGCGCGGACCCACACGCCGGCGCAGTCTTCGACTACCACGTGACGTTCGATGAGGAGGACACGTCCGTTGCGGGGAAGGCGCGATGGGGTGAATTGCCGACTGCAGCCCCCGTCGACTCCGATGCCGGCCAAGACCTGCTTGAGCGTGGCTGGGAGGCGACGAAAGAGGAGTTCGAGCGGAATCTCGACCGGGTGAAAGAGGCCATCGACGAGCTCTCCGATGAGGAGATCATGCGCGACGAAGATCTCGCTCGGCACGCCTTCCACCAGGTTGGCGCCTACGACGGGCCAACGATCTTCCTGTACAACGAATATGCGAACGGGATCCGTCACCGTGAGCAGCTGGATCGAGTGCTGGAGGAGAGCGAGGAGCTCTGGATCGTGCCCGCCGACGTCCACTTCTAACAGATGTCCCGGATCACAAACTGGAAGCGCGAGAGCCGCACGCCCACACTCGCATACCGGAATACCGAGACCGGCGCTCGGGCGGTCTTACACCGAGCGCCGGATTCATACCGCTACAAGTGGCGTGGCGTAATCCTCGTCGACGGCTACCCAGTGTGGTCGCGGGGGTACGAGACGAAGGACGCGAAATCGTTCCGTGACGAGCTCCGTGACCGGCCAGCGCCCGAACTGAGTTGTCCCGAGTGTCCGAACAGCGATATAGCAATCGGTGGGAAAACGGCTGACGGTGCGAAGGTTCAGCGCTGGGTCGAGTGTCGGAACTGTGGGTACGAAACATCCTCGCGAATCGTGTACGGCGCCGAGCGCTGATTGATAGGAGCGTATCTGCGGTGACGTTTATTTTGGGCCGGAATGGGTGGCCCGTCTCAATCGGGCCAGATTCACAGATGAGTCTGGAAGTCATCGACCGCCACAGCGAAGCACTGTTCGAGTTCCTCTGGTGTCCCGTCTGCGGGCACGAGATATTCAGTCACATTCCGTTCGAAGGTGTGTTCTGCAAGAACTGCAACACACAGGTCGAACTCCAAGAATCCCGAGAGACACGCGGCTACGAGGAGGCCGTGCTCGCCTGCTTCGACACCCACTCAACGTGGAACCTCCACGTCGACGAAAAGCTCCGTCGCGATCTACCCGATGGGTCGGCACGGGTGAAGATCCTCGGCGCACCGGGTGCCTACGAGGTCGACTGGTGGAGTCCAGCACCCGGCGATGACTGGCAGCCGGTCGAGCGTGGTGAATTCGATGAGGTCGACGAACCAGCCGATATCTCCCATCTCGCGTAGGGGCAAGCAGTCCCTGTGACTGTTTTTCACCCCCTGAGGGGTGCGGGGGTGCTCGAACGAGTAGCTCCCGAACAGACCAATGAGTAGACCTAGCGACACACACTCGATTGAACAGACACACCCAGCGAGCGACTGCGACATCGCCTACGTCGGGTATCGGCAGAGCGGGCAGGCTATCGTTGAGAAACGTCCCGGCCAAGAACGGCTCACACCAGAGCGGAGTCTCGCGCTGGTGAATCACAGTCCCTCGGGATTCGAATGGGGATATGGTGGTAGTGGTCCGGCACAACTCGCGCTCGCACTCCTCCTCGACTACACAGGTGACGAAGCGTTCGCCCTCGACCACTACCAGGCATTCAAAACCGAGGTCGTGAGCCAACTGGACTGTGCTGGGTCTGCTGGACGCTGGCGACTCACCGGGGCCGAGATCGACGCAATCCTTCACGAAACACCCGGCGAGCCGGCCGCACCGTCCATCTGAATATCAATCACCGAAGGTAACCCATGTCAGAACATACCCAACCATCTCGTGCGGATGACGAATCGACCGCAGCCAGTGAACAGACGACACGAACGGAGTACGTCGAACGCAGTGACGTCGGCGTCTCCCTCACCGTGAAGCTTACTCGCGGGACGGGCACCCGCGATCAGGACAAAATCGTGGCCAAAGCGAAAGGCAAGACTCTCGAAGACGCTCGCGAGGACATGGAGATTCTTCGGGAGTACATCCACGATCTCGCTGAGGACGCCCGCCAGATCCAACCCGAGGAAGAAGACGAGTAACGGCGGGGGCTGTTTTTTGTCGCCTCAGCAGTGACGGAGGCGATCATCAGTGAGCAATCCAGACGGTCAAACAACAGACGCAAGCGATCTTTCGCCAGAACAACGGCTCGAGCCATCGAATACGCGACTCATCAACGCTGGTATCGTGACGATCAACAATATGGAGACGCTGCGAGCCTGCGTCGCCTACGAGAACGCGAATCAGCAACGGGTCCAGATCCTCCGCCAGCTTGAACAGCGGGCCAGCGAACTCCGCGCACAAGACGATTGACCCAACGCCCGGAGGTGTCTGTCGGAGCCTCGGTGGGTGGAGGCTCAATCCAGATGAGCGATCGACCAGAGATCGAGATTCAACGACAGACCGCATTCGGTGACGATGGCCAACTCGAAGTAACCGAAACAAGCGTCGAGACCTCGCTTGAGGACTTCGGCGCTGACGTGGATCATCGTGACCGGGATTCACGTCTTGATCAGCCCGAGGCGTGTGAGTTCGGCGTCGACGATCGACCCGAAGTTGAGCAAACATCCGAGGGAGATCAGTCAACACTCTTCGCTGATACGGACGAGGATCAGCAGACCCTCGCTGGCGACGATGCAGCCGCTCGCTGTCTCTTCGAAGAATAGGCTTGCCTGGCTCTGTTGAAATCCTCAGAGAGTTACATATTCAGCCTGTAATTCGACGAGATGGAGTCCCTTCCTAAGTCGCAGATTCTCCGGTTTACTGAGAAGGCAATCCATCTGGCACGGCGAGCTGTCTCTCGATACTCCTCGAAGTTCTCCAAACATCGCTATACACTTCCCCAGCACGTTGTTTTGCTGTGTCTCAAAGTTCGGAAGAACACGACCTATCGTGGCCTGCTTGACGAACTGATCGAGATGCCACGCATTCGTCACGCCCTCGGATTAGCTGAACTTCCTACGCCATCAACGCTTTGTAAGGCGTTCAACCGGCTTGATATGGCTGTGTGGCGTGTCATTTTGACTCTCTCAGCGACGTTACTTCCGACAAGCGGAGTTGTTGGTGTTGATGCGTCGGGGTTCGACCGTAGTCACGCTTCGAAACACTACACGAAACGTGCTGAACTCACGATTCAGCAGCTCAAGGTGACGTTGCTGGTCGATGCGAAGGTGAACGCAATTCTCGATCTACACGTGACGACGACGCGGAAACACGATAGCCAGATCGCTCCGTCGTTGATCAAGCGCAATCCCGACGATATTGACGTTTTGCTCGGTGACAAAGGGTACGACGATCAGAAGATCAGGCGGCTCGCCCGGCAACACGAAGTTCGACCACTGATCAAGCATCGTGAGTTCACGTCACTCCATAAGGCATGGAACGTACGCTTAGACACTGATCTCTACGGTCAGCGGAGTCAATCCGAGACTGTCAACTCAACACTCAAGCGGAAGTACGGCGCGTTTGTCCGGTCACGGCGCTGGTGGAAGCAGTTCCGTGAACTCACCATCGCCTGTCTCATTCATAACGTAGATCGATCACTCTGAGCGGTCAATACAGGCCATTTAATTCTCATTACTCCGGTGTGGTAAAAGACGCAAAACACATATCTCGTGGTAGTGGATCACCATTATGGACTATACAACGCTTAGTGAATTTCTACTCACAATACTTGTATCGAATATGATTGCGTTCATCATTGGGGCAATAGTATCTCCCCCCGACCCGTTCACACAATTTTACTACTATTTACCATTAGTACCGGTTACGGTGGTTGTTTCGTATCTCCTTGTCTACAGAGGCGGGTTCGATTACATCAAAGCTAGAATCTAGTGTCGGTCAGCACGCAATCTTCAGCGAACGGCTGTTTCAGTCGAGAATTTGTCTGAAAAATGGGATTTCAACAGAGCCGCTTGCCTCTATCAGTTGGTTGTCTGATGAATTGTTATACTGAATTCTAACTTTGAAGCGACGTTGAGGGTCTAATAGCCGGTGGTGGTTTTTCGACCCCCAGCAGGGGTGCGGGGAATCCGAACGCCCGCATTCAACCGATGGAGACGAATTCGACTACCGACCCACGAGCAGTCGTACAGGATACGGATGAGCGATGTCAGGCGAGTACAGACCGCGTCGAGTACGTCGGGATGCGTGTCGACGGAACGCCAGTTGTCCTGAACCTCACCGCACACGAACGCCTCTCCCCCCATCAAAGTCTCGGTCTCGTGCGGCATAGCCCGGCGGGATTCGACTGGGGCTACGTCGGGAGCGGACCGGCACAGCTCGCCTGTGCGCTCCTCCTCGATTATACCGACGACGAAACTGTCGCCCAGCATCACTACATCCAGTTCCGCAACGACGTGGTCAGTCAGCTGGTGTGTGATGGCCCGGCCGACTGCTGGCACCTCACCGGAGAGGATATCGAGGCGGCACTCGCTGAATTCGAAGAGTCCCGAGCACTCACGCCAGATGGTGGGACGCCGTCATCGTCACTGCCGGCGAACTGGAGTGCGGTGAGCCGGACAGATCGGACAGTCTTCCAACGTCGGGATATCGACCACTACGTCGTCCTCGCCGAAGGGAGCGAGGAGTGGTTGATCATACTTTGTGCGCAGGGGGACCGGGCGTATCCCGCCCCACTCGACCATCGAACACTTCCGGTCGAGAACAATCCTGCTTCAACCGTGCAGGCACTCGTCGCTGAGAGTAACGATCTCGTCGAGCCAGAGGAGGACATCTGATGGAGAACATCCGACTCTCGCGGGCCACGTACCAACTCATCGAACGCGCCGTCACGGCGCTGGAGTGCATCGGCCGAGAACTCGAGCGATACAACGACCGGCATGAGCGAACAGCTGGGAAAGACACAGATGAGACGAATCCCAGCGAATCATGACTGACGAAGCGACGCTTGACTACTTCGAGGGCGAGAATTCAGCCGGTGAGTCTCGCTCGCTCACGCTGGAAGAGCGACTCCTCGCCCCGATATCCCCGTCCATCGGTCTGCGGGTGATTCCCGGTCGCGAGGATCCGCTCTATCTCCAAAATCGGGGAACAGAACGGTATCTTTTCCGCGACGATCACGACCGGTGGTTCATCCTTCAACCCTCGGCGAAGGACTCAGAAGAGGCGTTCGTCCGCTGGGTGTATCTCCCAGCAGACCGGCCCGAACGGCTGGCACAGTCAGCGCTTCGTCGACGGACAGTGACCGGCTATGATTATGTTCAGCGGTCGGCCGCACCAGATCCAGTCAGGTCGACGGTGACGGCGATGTTCGTCACGGAACGCTGGCCTGAGACCGCCTACGAGTGTGGGTCGTGTGAGACGCTGTTCGACACGTCACGAGAGCACGCCCTCCACTGCTGGGACGACCATCCGTGGGTGCCAAATCCTGAACAGGTGCGCCGTCGACGCGAAGCCGACGAGTGAATTGAAGAGCCGAAGCCAGGTGTCGGGACCGTCCAGATGATTAACCAACAGTACTGGATTTTTGGGTAGAATGTTGGTTAAGAGGTTGTTTTTGCGCCCGTGAGAGGGGCGCAGGGCGCGTGATGAGAGCGCTGTCGCGGGTGACGAATTCAATTTCGAGGAGACAAGATGAAAGACCCAGAATCCAGAACCGTGTTCGCCGGCGTCGACGGACGAACCGATACAGAACTACCCGACTGGTACCGCCGGAAGAAAACGGTCGACGAACCGAAGTCCTTCGCCGAGACGATTCGTGACCTCCCCCAGGCCGTCGAGACGACAGTCGCATACCGGAATCCCTACTCCGACGAGTGGGTCGAAACGGATCGCTTCAACGCCTTAGTCGAGCCGACGAGAGCGCGCGACCACGCGACAGACGATGAGCCCGGCGCAGACCCATTATTTCACGTCCCCACGGACAGTTACGCGATCATCAACCCGGTGGACGTGTACAGGCCCTTGGAAGAGGTCCTTCGCGAGGAGACCATCGACGGGACGCCGCTGGATGACGTGATGTTCGGCGAAATCCGGCGCTACCGGGGCGGTGGCGAGGTCCATATGGACGTGATGTTCGACGGCCTCGAAGTCCGGCTTCCCGGCCGGGCGGACCCGATCACGATGGCCGTGACCTCCGGCTACGACTTCTTCGGTGAGCACGCAGTCTACGTAGAGGGATTCGCTCAGGACGGGTACTGCTCGAATTCGATGCGCTCGCTCACCGATAAGGAGGTCATCAAGCACGTCGGGGACGTTCGGGACTTCCGGACCTGGTGGGAAGAGATTCTCGCACAGGTCGAGCTCGTCGCTGACGATCTCTTCGAGTTCATCCGAGATGCGCAGGAGATTGATCTCGAGTTCTCCGAGCTCCCGTTCACCGTCACCGAATTTTACAGCCTGCTGGGATTCCCGGACTATCTCGCAGAGCGTGCTGCCGAGGACGCCGAAGCGAACGCAGCGTCGCCGTTTGCAATCGATATGTGGACGCTGCACTCCGGCGCGACATACGCGCTCACCCACTTTTTCCAGGGGAAAGAGGGCACGTCCCTCGACCAGTACGTCCGCGTTGCGAACGACATCCTGTTCAACCCGGAGGGCACCATCGAGCGCGTCGAACGAGCCTACGAGGAGCAGCTGGAGGCGGACGGCGACGACGGGTCGCAGGCGTCGCTCGCCGGCGAGCGGGCGCTCGCGAGCATCGAGCGTGTGAACGAAGACCTGCAGGCCAACGTCGAGCAGTTCGAAGCACGTGAAGAGGCGCTTCGCGAGCGGTTCCAGCAGGTGACGAACTAGCGCAGTCATCCGTTTTCGCGTTTCCATATGGCAAACGAAAACGCCCACCAGCAGTGTCCGGTCTGTGATCGCCGAATCGCGAGCGTGACAATCGTCGGGCCGAGTGAAGCAGTGGTCACGCCGTGCGGGCATCGTATCGTTCCCCACCGACTCGACTGAAGGCCTGACTCACCGTTGAGCGGACACGGTGGCTACGTCGTCTCTATATTAACCAACGATGTGCGGGTTCTGGAGACTAGTGTTGGTTAATAGCGGACTGCGGCTCCGTTTATTGCCCCTCAGAGAGGGTGCAGGGCGGCTGGATTCGCCCTCGCAGCCCATGTTCATGTCGCTCGAAATCAACTCCAGCAGCAGTACTGATCGCGACATCACCGCTGCCAGACAAGCCGACGTCGTGGCGTTCCTCCATCGAGCGCCGTTCGCTCTGGATGCGTATCGGCTCGGATTCTTGCCTGGGTTCCGAGAAGACTGTGGGTACCAGCAGACCCAGTATCAGGACCTGAACATCCCCGTCGGGATGCTCGATAACGACTTTCGGAATCCCGATCTGGATCGGTACGTCGCCCGATTTTTCGAATACGAACCCAAGGTTGGCGTGATCGGAGATGTGTACGAGGGAGACGACGTCGACGAGTACGTGGCCGCTGCCCGCGAAGTTCAGGCGAGTTATCCCGACGCAGAACTCATCATCGTCCCAAAGTGTCGCGAGGTGATCGACACGATCCCGAACGACCTCGTGCTCGGTTACTCGCGGGGGTACGCCGACCGATTGGCGCACGAGTTCTCCGAGCCGACCGACTGGCGTGGCCGTCGTGTTCACATCTTGGGGGGCAGCCCACCGAAACAGTGGGACGTCATCCAGCAGTTGACCCGACCGACACTCACGGACGACCCACCGGCCGACATCGTCGGCCTCGACTGGAACGGGCTGCATCGCGGCGCGCAGTTCGGGGAGTTCTGGACGGCTGACGGCTGGGATGATAGCGGTCGTGACGCCTCCCACGTCACAGTTCGGAAGACAGTCCGACACAGTCTCGCCCGCATCAAGGCCTTCTGGCAGTCTCACGGCGTCTGGCCCGACTCAACGCCACATAGCGACATCCTCGAAATCGAGTACGAGGGTCCGTCACCGACCAATCTCGATAGCGCTGTGTGTACCGAATGCGAAGCGAACGTCTGGACGACTCGACGCGGTCCCTTCATCGCTGAGTATGATACCGGCGTGCTCTGTGGCTACTGCAGCTACGAGTGCTACTTCTCACATCGCCATCGGAACAACCTGGAGGAGATCGCCAGCGAGCAGAGCGTGTACATTCCACCGGCGTGACGCTACGAGTGGTTTTTCGCGCCCCGGAGGGGGCGAGGGCTCGATCCAAAAAGTCCTCCGAGAAGGTGATTTTCCGTGAGTCAACAACAGCGTCCGAACGATGTCTCGATTGACGACATTCCAGTCGACGTATCGAACACCCAATCAGGCGAGGTCGACCCCGCCGAGGTACCCGAGGAGATTCGGTCGATCACTCGTGGACTCGCAAGCGAGCAACCGCCGACGAATCCGCTCGTCGTCCTGAAGGCCGCCCGCTGGTGGTATATACATGGTAAGGGCGGGACCGATCCTGCGTTCCAGTGGGCCATCGAGTGGGCACGACACCTCGCGACGGACACGCCGAGCGATGTCGACCAGTTCGACGCGTTCCTTGAGTACCTCGTCACGGTCGGCTTCGCTGACGAGAAAGCAGCGCTCCGATAGCAGCTCCGATCTAAACCCCCCGAAGTCGCGCCGATGTTTATCGTGCGCCCCCGAGGGGTGCGGCGCGTCCTGACTTCTCGGAGACGTCGTCGTACTCGATGTGATGCAATCCATGATGACAGCCAGTGAGTCGGGGGTCTCGTTCGAGGAGACCGACACCCGACACGACAAGATGCACAGTACGATCGAAGACTGGATCGACGATCTCGTCGCAGACGTCGACGAGGCAAAAGCCAGCCAACAGTTCCAGGAGTGGCTCGATGTCCAGTCCCGATTCCACGACTATTCTCATCGTAACACCCTCCTGATCAAACTCCAGTGTCCCGAGGCGACCCGCGTGGCGGGCTACAATACGTGGAGATCGGAGTTCGACCGGCACGTCCAAGAGGGCGAACAGGCGATCTGGATCTGGGCACCCATTATTACGAAGCAGTGCCCCGAGTGCGAGAACTCACCGAGCTACCACGAGCAAAGCGACTGTGACTATGACGAGACATCGCCCGAGGAGTGGTCGAAAGGACTGGTTGGATTCAAACCAACGGCAGTCTTCGACGTGTCTCAAACCGAGGGCGAACCGCTACCCGAGCTGGAAACCGAGGCAGCTGGTGACGCCGACGACCTGGTGCCAGCGCTCCTCCATGCGGCAACTACTCTCGATATCGACGTCCGTGTCGTCGACGCTGCCGAGTGGGAGCATGGCGACGCGAAAGGCGTCTGCAAACACCGGACTCTCCACGAGGGCCAGCCCGTCGTCGAAGCGAAAGCCCGCTCAAATCAGGCCGATCTCGCGGTGACATTGGTTCACGAGTACGCCCACGCGCTGCTTCATTTCGATGGCGACGACGAGCCCGAGCGCGCAAAACGCGAGGTCGAAGCGGAAGCCGTTGCGTACATCGTCGGGCGGTATTTCAACCTGGATACGAGCGGGTCAGCGTTCTATCTTGCCGCGTGGCAGGACGACGATGCGGAGAGTATTCAGGAGCGTCTCGGCCGGATCAGTTCGACCGCTCAGGAAATCATCGACACAGTTGTAGAGGGCTGAACACCCCCTTCCCGGCTGTTAACCAACGCCGGAGGGTACTCTGTCGACATTGTTGGTTAATTCGTTCGGCATCCCGACCCCGTGTGTTTCGATCGGTCCCGAGACATACCCATCGACAGTCGATGTTATCGTTCAGAATCGATTCGGCGCTGCTGGTCACGAAGGAACTCAACGACGGCATCGATATCCTGTTCGGGAACCGTTTGCTGTTCGAAGACTCCTTTGAATGCATCTGCGAAATCCTCCGACGTGAGGCGGTTGAGGACAGTCTCGATGCGACCAGCGAGCTTCTCGGATTCTCCGCGATGCAGATGAGTCGCGATCCGGTCGAAATCCGCGCCAGCAGCCAGCACCACCAGATCCCGGGAGTCTGCCTTGCGGCCACTGTGAAGTTTCACGGCAAACAGCAACTCCCGTTCCGGAATCCTGGCTGTTACCGGGCGCCCGGTTCGCAGTTCCTGGGTGACGGAGTGCTGGGTCAGATAGCGATACGACCATTCAGCTTCCGTCTGGCGACAGCCCAACGCGTCGACCATCGCGTCGAACCGAACCGGATTCCCGATGTCCTTCTCAAACCGGATGGTACGGCCCTCGTAGAGCTCGTTTCGCTCGACATCGGCCGTTTTCTCGTAGCCGCGGTCGGTGAGAAGGTCCGTGTAGTCGTCGACCGCTTGGGCCGGAATGACGACGTCGACGTCCGTGGTGAAGCGCTGATTGAACGCCGCGATCGCCCACCCACCGACGAGGACGTATGGCAGGTCAGCGTCAATGACGGCCTCCAGGGTGTCCAGCAATTCATCTTCGCGTTCACCGAGACTCATGCATTGAGACGCGGATCCTCGTGGGACGCGTCGATATCGCGGTCGTACTCATCGGCGATCATCTCCAACGCCGGCTCGTAGTTCACCCGGTACTCCAACATATGCTCGATTGCCTCGTCCAACGGAATAACCGGATTGCCGTCAACCCACTCGCGAGTGATCTCCCCACTCGTCGGGAACAACACGTACGAGACGGCTGCGTCGGAGTCGGTCGCATCCGGCCGCTCTTCGATCCGGCTCGGAATCCCGAACTCATCAAAGAATGCCGTCCACTGCTCGACATCCCGGTCGGCGACCTGGATGAAGATCGGATAGTCGTCGTGGCCGCGGGCGATCTGATAGCCGCCGTGGGTCCAGACGTAGACGCCGTCGATTTTCGTGTACGCAAAGGGCATCCCCGCGAAGTGCGGAATGACGTAGCCCTCGTCGATCGAGGGGGAAGCAGCGCGGGAAATGGCCGCGACGAGGTCGTAGTAGCGATCCCTGACAGCGTACTTCTCGATGTAGACGCCATCCTCACGTCGGATGAAGCCGGCGTCCTCTAACCGCTCGATCCAGTCGTAGACCCACGAGTAGGAGCCGTCGATCTTCTGGGCGATCCGCCGGATCGAGTCGCCCGGCCGGGCCGCGACCATGATCTTCGCCGCGGTCTCGTCGACGTACTCCATCATCGCTAGTTATCGGTATCGTATCTAACTGTATTAGTCTTGTCCCCCGTATTCCCTATAGAGTTATCTCTATACAGATATACAATTCTTGGCTCCGGTAGTCCGATCGGGCTCAGCATTCGAGCAGAGAGGGGTTAACCAACAGAGGATACGATTGATCGGTATTTGTTGGTTAAGTTTTTCAGCGCCCGCCGAGGGGCGGAGGCGCACTTCCGTCTCCACCGACCCATGACCGACCAATATCTAACGACCGTTCTCGACGAGGCAGAGCGAGTCGCAGAGCACCACGAGCAGGTCGCCCAATCTTCAGACAATCCGAATCACGAGTATCTCCGGTACGCCGTCCTTCGGCTGCTCGAAGACGAGGCTGACGAGACATCGGTGGAGATACCGCAGATCGACGGCCTGACCGTTGGATACGGGGAGGATAAGGCGATGTGCGAGAGCTGGGACGACGACGTCGAGTGGTGGGAGACGGTTCCGCCGCAGGCGGAATGTACTCGCTTTCGGATGTTTTACCCCGACAAGCACGAGGCTGTTCCGCGAGTCATCGTCGACGTGATGGCAGCACTCGGGGCGTGGCGTGTCTGGACTGGGAGCGCAGCCGCGTGCGGCTCCTATGACCATCGCGAGCGCCGCGAGGTCCATTACCTCTGGCCGGAAGGCCATCCGGTGGAGGAAGTACTCCACGAGCGGCTTAGTGGCCCTGCGGAAGCCGTCGCTCCCGACGGTGGCCGAACGGGCGACGTTCGCGACCGACTGGTCGTCGACGAGAACACACAGTCGCAGAACGATCTCGAGCCTCGCACGAAGCGTGCCGTCGCCGAAGCGATGGACGTCTCACTCCTCTCGAAAGGTGGCCGCTACGAAGTACAGTCCGCGTCCGGAAACCGGTATGAAGTTGACGTCGTCGACGAGTCGTGTACCTGCCCTGACTGGCAGCAGCGCTCACCCGAAGGCGGCTGTAAGCATCTGCGTCGCGTCGATCACGAGATAAAACAGGGTCGTGTTCCACGTCCGGATGGGCGCCTTCCAGCACCCTCGAACTAGAACGATATCTTCTGGAGCGCGTGGTAGTGTGGCGGCACACTAGACTTTTCACGGCCGGTCACCTACCGTGAGGTATGAGCAGCGACAGAATCGACGCCGAAAGCAAGGTGTCTGGAAACCAGGCAAACATCCCCGCCCGGATTCGGCGTGAACTCAATATCGATGATGGCGATCAGCTCCGCTGGCAGCTCGAGGATGACGGGAGCATCCGAGTCCAAGTGATCCAACAGCAAACGGGCACGTTCGCCGACTTCGACGGCTACGCTGGTGAGGAGCCGACCGATGTCACGAGCGAGCACGACGCCTGGGGCGTCGACGTCGAGTAAATGCCGCGGGCACTCATCGATACGACAGTCCTCTTTGCCGCCGCATACCGGCGAGATGGATCCCACGATGCCGCGCTCCCGGTGCTCCACGGCATCGACGACGGAACGCTCCCGGAAGCAGTCGTCCTCGACTACGTGCTCGCGGAAACGCTCAACGGCCTCACGACCCACGCCGGCCACGACGCAGCCGTCGATCTCCTCGATCGCATCGAAGAAAACGCCCGCTTCCACATCGACTCCCTCACCACCGATGCCCTCGCGACCGGGAAGGCACTCTTTCGTCAACACGAACCCCTCTCCTTCGTCGATGCCTGCATTGTGGCGTATATGCAAACCGAGGGGCTTGGCTACCTGTATGCGTTTGACGACGATTTTGACGCTGTCGAGGATGTCTATCGACTCGATACAGCAACGAATCCCTACGATCCGAACTGACGCTGGCAGACGGCACTGCTGCTGACGATGTTCGGTCTCAGGATAGTCGTACCTCGTAGTCAGCCGCCAGCTCCTGGAACTCGTCCCACTCCGGAAGCTGGTCATCTGCGACCTCACCGTGCGTCTCAAGGTAGCGGAGCAAGGCGTCGATTTCGTTTTCAAGGTCGTATTTCGCTGCCTGCTCTCGGAGATTCTCCTCGTCGACGTCGACGTGGCTGAGCAGGAGGAGACAGTACGAGCGGTGGCGGCTGCCATCGTCGATTAACAGCGTGTGACAGCAGAGCTCCGCCGGCGAGACTACGTCGAGGTCTTCGGAGTAGACGTAGTAGCGGTGCCCGGTGAGCAGGAGCTGGAGGTCGAAGGCCGCGAATCGAGCGAGGCCGGTTTCGTGGAACGCCTCCGCGTCGATTTCCGTCTCGGCCTGGGCGAGGAATTCGTCGTAGTCCTCCCAGAGAATCGTGCCCTTCGGGGCGACGGCTTCGAGGCGTTGACGATGCAGATGGTGTGCGAGTTCACGTGCGACCGCGTGGAGGCGGTCGAAGTCGGCGTTGAACTCGTAGTGGCCCTCGACGGTCCCGACGAGCCCACGGTCACGAAACCGCTTGAGGACGCGGTTGACCGTGTTGCGGTAGTTATCGCTCCGGTCGGCGATCTCGGAGACAGTTCGCGGCTGGTCGAGGTAGTACAGTACCTCGAGTGCTTTGCCGGTCAGTAGCTCGGGGAAGTCGATGTGGGAGTGCTGGCGGACGAGGTCCTGATAGCGTTCAACGGCACGAGCATCCGACGGGACGACTCGTTTTCGCCGGCCATCGCGTTCCGTGTAGACGAGTCCCTTTTCGACGAGGTCCCCGACGGCACGAGAGAGATAGCTCTCGCTGTGGTCGAGCTTAGTCGCGAGTTCGGAGATCGTGTCGCCGCGGTCGACCGTGGCGAGGACCTCAAGCTCGATGAGCCGGAGCACGGTGTAACATAGTAGGAAACTTCTTTATAAACAAGTTTCGAGTAGTGTTACAGACAACCATCGTGAGAACCGTCTCCATCGTCTTAACCAACAAAACTATGGAGTCGCGGATAGTGTTGGTTAACACGAGAGCAGCCGATGTCCTACGAACCCCCGACCCCACCAGCGAACCTCCCAACGGAGATCGTCAACACACTCAACGAAGCCTCATCGGAGCATCTTCGGGACGTTGCCAGCTACGCCGAGGCGTTGGCCGAATACAAGGAGCGTGAAGCTCGTCTCGAGGAGGAAGAGGCGGATGACGCCGACGTCGAGGAGCGCCCCGATGACCTCCCGGACGACGTGCCAGCGAAGGCGACGATCACGATCAAGGAGATCAACGACAACCGCTACTACTACTGGCAGTGGCGGGAAGGAGATTCGGTGACGTCGAAGTACAAAGGCCCAGTGAATCCCGGCGAGTAGACGAGATTGAACTGTAGTCTGATGTTCTTTTCAGCACCATTAGAGACGTAGCAGGCGACACCCCCCAAAGGGTGAATGGGATCGGTTTGTCCAACACCCCTCAGTGTGAATAGGTCCGGTCAACCCGGACGAGTAAAACTCGATGAGGGAGGACACCCACCCCATGTTTCCGTCGTAACTGGATGTGGGTGGAAGGGGTGACGCTGATTTTGAAGCGACCACACCCCCGTATTTCCGTCGTTTCTCCACCGTCTCCGCATCATCGATGGTACCGACGAAAGAAAATCGTAGGACACACCCTCCGTTTTCGAGTTGTAAATGGGAGATGGAAAGGGGATAGCACAGTACATCGACCGGCACGTCAAATCTCTTGGCTCACCCACCCCCCGTTTTCGAGTAGTAACGAGACATCCCGACGACTGACACCCCCCATTTTCGAGTTGTAACGCACCACGCGGGATACGAACACCCCCCGTTTTCGAGAAGTAAGTGTGGAGAGAATACGGGCGAGATTAGTTCTTACTCCGGAACTGCTTCAGCCGTTCGCGGACAACCGCGCTGATAGTCGCCTCTTCGTGAGCTAGATCCTCGAACCGGGAATCCTCACGGATCGTCTCCATGATCGTTTCCGGATCCTCGGAGAGGGAGAAATACATATGCACTCCTCTGCCCCGCCCCTTACCTCGACGCTCGAAGTCCAACACACCGTACGTACTCTGCTCAGTGACGTGATTTACGAAGGTCTCGCGACTGTACTGGTCTGCGTCCATCGTATCAGCAATGAATTGGTACGTCTTGAACGCAGGTCCAGCAGGGATCCACTCAGGATGTTCTCTTGCGTAGTGGGCAGTGGCCGCCACAGCGTAGATGGAGAGTTTCTTTTGAGTTGAAATCCCGCTGATATGGCGGAGTTTGCGGTTTTCAGTGTACTTCTCCTGAGCTTCACGGACATCAGTCTCGGTAACTGTGTCAGCTCCACGCCGCTCGGCTAATTCGCCCGCCCACCTGAGGAGATCAATCGCTTTCCGTGCATCCCCGTGCGTTTGGGATCCGAACGCAGCAACAAGCGGAACGACGTCATCTGCAAGTGATTCTGGCTTGAAGGCGTCTCGCCGATGTTTGAGAATACTACGGAGCTGCGTCGCATCGTAATCGTCGAAGAAGATATCGTCAGGATTGTAAGAACTCTGTGCGCGGCTGTTGAGGTCCTTCATGAAGTCGGCGTAGTTCGTAATCGTCGTGAGCGAGATGGGACCATCAAAATCGGCGAGTTTGCGAGCCCGTGAAAGCTGGTAGATGAGAGAATTGTACTCTGCTTCCTGATACGGCCCCTCGAGCATATCGATCTCATCGAGGATAAAAATGACACCGTCGTAGTACTCTCGCATGAGTTCATACAGTCTCTCGAGCTTCTGATCCGTTGAGACGCCGGTTTGGGGAACACCAGGATCAACGCCGAGGTCGTCGGCAGCAGCTTTGACTAACCGATAGACAGCCCGATCTGCTGTCTTCGGCCCCTCGCAGTTGATTGAAATGACCCCGAAGGTCTTGCCTTGGGATTCACACAGTTCGACGATCTGTTTGCAGACCGCATGAATGATGAGCGACTTCCCAGTTCCAGAAGGACCACTCAGAAGCATATCCGGGATCCCTTCATTCTGGAGGACCGGTTTTAGATTGTCGACGACACGGCCTAGCTGGTCGTCACGACCAACGATACGATCCTCGTCGATGATGGTATCTGATCGGACGAGGTCTTTGTTCGCGAAAACGCCACCGGACGACTCAGTTTGGAGCCGATCACGAATTGAGATGCCTCCACCGTCGCCGTTAGTTGCTTCTTGAGACGAATCGGCGGAATCTGATCCGTTTTCGAAGGTCGTTTGTGACGTGCCAGGAGATTCCATTCCCTCATCCATCGACTCGGGATTTTCAGGATCAGCAGCAGAAGATTCACGATCCTCCTCACCTTCCGGATTATTCGATCCTGCTCTACGTCCCTCTCGTCCCATTATGAACCCCCTCGAACTCTGGGTATAAAAATATGGACCCTTGTGGAGTTGTAACCGGGCGAAAACAGGCTATATAACTACTACAGCCCCGTATCCTCTGGATGAGTCAGATACCGTCTTCGGAATCTATCACCCTCCGTTGTCGAGTTGTAACGGTTCGACGAAGATCTATCATCGAAATCCCTCGATAGCCCAGACCCCCCGTTTTCGAGTTGTAAGACTTTGAGGAGCGGTTACACACCTGGTCTGATTCTCCCACCCGCCCCATTTTCGAGTTGTAAGTAACAGTGAGTCGCACTGAGTATAGAAGCAAATCTGTATCGTCTGAGTTTTGCGAATGATGCTTAGGGTGAAACGGTGTATCCTACACTCCCCGTTTTCGAGTAGTAAGCACCAGAATTGTCGCGAAAGGGCAACGCTCGTAGGAGCAGTTCACGAATGAGAGTAATACCGGTTTACAAACACGATGGTTGGTGGTGTTCGTATAGCGTTCTCGAACAATCTACCCTCTCCCCCCTTTTTCGAGTTGTAAGTTGCTGGGTGCAGACCACTCCAGACACCCTGGAGTGAGAACGGAGTTCACGGAATAGGACGTAGAGGCAATGAAACGTGATAATTTCTAATAGAAGATTCTCTATATCCAAGAATCTCAATCTTCTAGTTGAGCTAGAAGATTCGTCTCTTTTGTCTCTACTACGGGTTTGGTTAGATATAACATAACATAAAACTTCGCATTTTAAGTTATGAGTTATAGGAATGGATATTCAGGCCTTCTATCGCGTGTTTCTGCCATAATCGGCTGTTTTGTGGTCTCTCTTCCTGTTCACCCCTCCCATCACCACGAGTTTACAACTCGAAAAAGGGGGGAGGGGGTTCGTCAGATCCAATCCGCGACTACACGTGTTCCATTGAGCTCGCCGGATGTCGTTCTAATTCAGTCAAAGGGAAGTGTCCTCTCGACAGCCTGGACCAACTTTGTTTCATAGTACGAGGGCGACCCGCTCTCGTGAGGCTTCTCGTCGTCGACGACGACGTACATCGATATCCTGTCCGGGATGGACGACGAGGTTCTAGCCGTAAGTCCGTTCGAGCGTCGTCACGTTCTGTGTATTCTGTCTATAACCTTCGAGGGGTTTGGAGAGATGCAATATCATTTATCAGTTCAACCCGCATTGATCCCGGTGAAGTTGCTCGATCGTGTACTGGAGATACGCGAGGCCGCCTTCGACGACTATCCCGAATGAGTGGAGGCTCAGCTGGTGGCTCTCCCTTAGACTTTTTTGATGTATGCCCGATGTGTGAGAGGTATGGATGTTTCCGAGGAGCAAGTGGAGGTTATCGATGAATACGGGACTTGGTACGAGAAACTGAGCTCTGAGGCGGCAACGATTACAAATGGGGTAAGTGACGATGTCGATAAGCTGAAGAACAACGGTAATACTGAGCGTCTCTTAGCCGAAAATCATACTGGACGGGAACTCCTCGAACTCATCCAAAATGCCCGTGACGAGATCGTCGCCGCCAAGGATGAAGCCGATGACTCACTGGCGGGCGAGATCTACATCGGTGTCCACGACGAAGGACTTGTCGTAGCGAATACCGGGGACTCGTTCGATCTCCTGGATGAGGAAGTCGAACGGGCCGTCCGTATGGTTGGTGAGTCGAATAAGACCGACGATGACGAGGAACTAGAGCCGACGACGAACACCGTTGGCCACATCGGCGTCGGTCTCAAATCCATCCTCTCCATCGGCGACACGTTCGAGGTCTGGTCGAACGTCGACAAACTGGCCGAGCCGCTCCGCGTTAGATACAGTCGCTCCTATCTCTCTGCTGCTATCGCCCGCAACTGCGGCCGCTCGGTCGATTCCCAAGAGCTCAAATCAAATTTCCACGACTCCTTCCAGGGCGATAGCGAAACTGAACTTTTCCCTAAGCCGAACACAGTCGATGAACAGAACGTCCCAGATGTCGTTGGTGGCATTCCGTTATTTTGGTATCCCGTTGCGCTCGATCCGAGAACAGCCGACAGTGAGCTCGCCCGGCGCTGTCGAAGCCTCGTCTCCAATGGTGAATCTGATTTCGGAGTGTTCGACGACCCGCCCACAAAATCGTTTACAACGGCGCTATTCATCGAGTTTCGAGACGACCAGTGGCGTGATCTCCTCTCTGAGTTAGGGATTGAGCCCGAGAAGGACCTCGATGAGAAACCACGGGGGGACCGCCAATCGGTCTGGGAGACACTCTCGATAGACAGCGAACGATCGTCGTCACTCGATGTTGAGACGCTGATCCACTTCCAAGGAATTGACGACTTCTACATCGAAAATATCGGGGACGAGGGCGTAGAGGCGGCGGAACACTGGTCAATCCGCCGAGACGGGAGTGAATCGGTTCCCCACGAGATGCTAAACTATGAACGAGTCTTCGTAGAAGCCCAGATCGAAGGCGAATCTCCGACTTACCGGTGTTTCGACGAGTTCGAACACCAGAACGCTCCGGAAACGGACGTTAGTGTGCTCGTCGATCGGACGCCGGAGTTGCCCGTCCTCGCAGATACTGTGGAGATTCCGTTGTCGAGTAGCCCATCTCCAGACGACAAGCTTGAACGGCGAGTTGAGTATCCACTGCATCTATACTATCCAATTGATGCCACTAGCGAGGGGCGGTTCCCGTTTTGTCTCCATGGTCGCTTCCGGGTGGCGACGAACAGGCAGGATTTCAGTGACGACGAAAAGAATTGTCGGGTACTCGAGAGGGGAAGCGATCTCATCCGGTATGTTGGCGAGACAACAGCAGAACTGTCTCGGGACAGCCCATGGTGGGAGGTGTATCCTTGGCTATTGCTCCCACCGGACCCCCCAGAATCGGAGCCGACATCGGATCCCATCGATGCGCCGGAACTCCTGGCGTATTGTAAGGCCCGGATCTATGATGGACTCTCAGATTCGGCGTGTATCTCCACTGGAGTGTCCCCTGCCTTACCGGCGGATGTCTTCATCGGGACGTCGGATACGATCAGGAAAGGAGTCGAAGCGGCTGTTGCCATTCGAGCGAATCTCGAATCGCGTCACCAGTCAAATAACCATACAGGAGTGGGCTCAGAGACGAAAACTCTTCCAACGCGAACATCGTTGCAGGCGCTGACGCAGGCACTCGATAGCGTATCCGATTGGAACATACGGATTGGGGAACTGCTGGGTCATCCCGCACCGGAGTCAGAGTTCGAAGCGTGGGTAGACTGGCTCGCTGAGCATCTTGACTCAGAACGGTGGGGTGACGATGTCGTGACCGTCACTGCCTCGAATGCACAGCGGTTGTTCTATGGGACGATTCGTATCTTCGAGGACTATCGGGAGGAGACCGACAGAGGTATGAAGGCAATTCTGCGCAATGACGAGAACGAACAGCGCCTCGACGGCGTATACCTCCTCCCATGCCTGGCTGAAAGCGACGAAAATTCACAGCTCGTCGCCACAGAATCCCGTCGCAAAGGTGAGGGAGGTACGTGGGAGAGTGGCCGCCGATCCTCCCGGACAGTCATTTGGGATTACGAGACCGAATCTCGCGACTACAGTTTCCCGCCCGAGTACGGCGATTTCGACGTTTACTTTCTGAATCCGGAGTGCACCAACGGGGATACCCGTAACACGCTGGCAAACGCCGGTCAGGCTTGGGGCGTGCGGAAGGGTGATAGCCCCGCAGAACTGTACAAATCTCTCTTAGAACCGCTACCGGACAGGGAAGATGCACGTGTTGGAGAAGCAGAGATAGCCGGACTTGCCGATCTAGTGACCTGCTACAACGAGAACCGCGCGGAGACGCTGAACTCGGGCGAACTGGCCTTCCTCGATACTGACAATCTTTTCGAGAAAGTCCGAAGCAGTGGGCAAGACAGGCGTGACGAACGATTGCGGACGAAACTCCGTGGAATTGATCTCGAAATTGACGGCAAGAGCGAGTGCGTCGCCGACATCGCCCTCTCACCAACGTGGGCTGCCATACGAGAACAAGCGCGGGCTACGGACGCCAATACTGCCGAAGCTGACTCTGGACCTGACAGCTGTCCCACTCTATCGACGGACTGCTGGCTTCCTGAGCCCGATGCATTGGTGACTGGGGAGATAGACACCTTACTAGCTGATCAAGATGTGCCTGTCGGGAACGTCGCTAGAGTCCTCTCGTTGCTTGGTTCGAGTCGTCTACCCGGGCTCCGATACGGTTGGTTGCTGGATCGCCGTCTCCACCCGGATCCCGACATGGATTATGATACGACCGGCGATACCGGCGAGAATCCCCACTGGTGGCCCACCGAATGGGAGCGAGAGAAGATTCCGACAGATGTCGGGCGGGAGCTTCATGAAACACTGGCCACCGCTCTCGAAGGGCGTGATGGGTACAAGGCCTGGATCACGAACGGCCGATACCAGACCAGTGCCGTCATCGATCACAACAAGACCTGTAACGTCGATCCGGTCTCCACGGCAGGCAGCAGCGGCTCGTACGTGGCCACATGGGTCTGGTTCACTAACGACGGACTTGAATGGATAGAATCTCATCCGGACGCAGTACTCGACGCGTTGCTAAACCACCCTGAAGCCTATCGATCGGGGCTTCTGCGGACGTACTGGTACTGTCAGGGCGGGAAGGGGTGTTCCCACCAGAAGCAACGCACGATTCCGACACTCGCTAACTGGCAGCTCCGAACCCTACCGATCTGGAGCGAGATCCTCAAGTTGTCGGACTCCGCGGACTCTGCAAACCGCGGCTGGGGAAGTGATACCCTAGACAGCGCCATCATCAGGGGGGCAGACCAAGCGCTAGGCTGGCGGCTCTTCCCGTACATCGATCCCGATAGCGATCGGGTTCCCGACGAAGCCTTGCTGGAAGATCTGGGCGTGAAACGATTAGGAGAATTGAACGCCTCCCAGGCAGCACAGAAACTACAGCAAGTGCAGGAGGCGTTCGCCGACGAACCCACTGGACTCGGCGATGGAAGACCCACACAACTGGACATCCCGAATCAGAGATACTGGGATAGTGCTCGGACGAAACTCTTCGAACCGATTCTCGAATATGTCGACGAGCACTCTGACGCTGATTCCTGGGAGGATCTCGACCTCCCTATGCTCACTCATCTTCCGCTCCGTCGTGGAACGACGTGGTTCAGTGCCCCGATCAATTGGATTGTGGGCGACGACCGCGATGCCTTAGTCAAGTATCTCTCGTCCACCCCGACGCCATGGGAAAAACGGGCTTTAACTGATCCAGACAGTGACGTGTACTCGAAACGGGTATTCGAACTCAGACGCCAAGAACAAAGAGGATTCGACGAGTTCATGACAATCCTCGGTGTCGGGTTAGTCAAGGCACCGGATCCTACACTTGATGCGGCCCAGTTCAAAACACGACAGTGCACCGCGGATGGACTCAATACATGTTTGCGGAATATCCGTCGTGAACTTCAGAACCGGCTTGATTTACTGATCGCGATTCAGGAACTCGAAACGCAGGACTCGATTGATGAGAGTCGGGCAGGACTCGAGATAGCAATCGAAAATCTTGCAGTCGTTGAGTCGCTTCCGGATGAGACGACCAACCCCCTCTCGAAAACGGGATCGGGAACGTACTACTTGCAGGAGGGAGGAGACAGCGAGGAGAATAAAGGGCTCGTACTGAATCTGGAGGGCATCGACGAAGTCTCCTCTGCTAGTGACTTGAGCGAGCTATCGTGGCCCGAGCTGAAACGATGTGGTATCGTCCCTGAACTGGGAATGGGATTCGCGCTCGTGACCGAGAATTACCGCGCACGTAACGATTTCGAGTCTATTCTTGACCTCACGGAGGACAAAGCGGACCTGATCAAACGACTCAAGAAGGACACCTTCCCCATCGAAGAAGTCCGGAGCCACTTAGAGAGTGATTTCGAGCACTCGATCCGACAGCGGGTGCGAGCATCGAGTGATCTCGTCGAAAACATCGCGCCTGGTGATCCGTCACTCCCCGACCTCGAGACCACCGTTCAGGCATTAGAGAGCCGAGAGAGTGATGGACGAATTGTCGGAGGACTCGAAGCAGTGTTCAACATCAACGACTCCAATAGTAACCCCGAACCGATCGTTGAATACGTTCGGACTGTCCAGAGCCTGCCGGACCCCTATCGAAGACTGGTTGAGGGGCTCTACGTAGATACGTTGGACCGCGACTGGCGGACGCTTTTACAGCGCTTTGAGCGAGATCGAGTCGGACGCGTCATCGAATGGTGGGTCACCAACGAACGATTCCTCCCGGCGGATCTCACAGCCGATATCGATCGGACTAAAGCTCGACGGTTGGTCGAAGTCTCAAAGGTCAATGACGCCCTCTCTATTGCGTCTGCGGATCCGATCGACTGGAAGACGGAGGTAGATTCAGTCACTGCCAATGTCCAGTGGCAGGACGTGGTACCGGCCGAACTCCAAATTGATTCCAGCACTGATACCCGATGGCTAGAGCTCAGTTCGACGAGCTTCGAGGATAGACTATCGTTATGGCTGGATCGAATCCAGAATGAAGCCAGTAATGATGACCTCCCTGCGTTTCTGGAGGAGTACATCCGAACGGGGTCACTCCAAACAAAAACCGATCGTGAGTTCCGAGCAGATTCGATGAGTCGTGCCGGCGACGTGTCGAAAGACGCAGAGCGCGACTTCTCAATCCTTCAGACGTCGTCATCGTCTGGCGGATCTTCACGGAAGTCGTCGATTCAAGAGAAGGGCCAAAACGTGTCGGGGAGTGTGCATCAAGATAGCGGCGGCTATCCGACTAAGGGGCGTGGCGAAGACGCTGAAATCGCGACAGCGATAAAGATCCTCGACGATCTGACTGAGTGGATAAAACGTGACCCAAAAACGCACTACGACAGGTTCGTCGAGCACATATACCGTCTTTACGACGAACAAAGCGAACGCGACTACGCATGGCACAAGAGCGATGTCTGGGAGGAACAGATCCTCGACCTGTTAGAGTCGAGCTTGACCGCTGACGATATCGAGGTACGGTTCTTGAACTGGCGTACCGACCTCGAACAGGGCTCTCTTGACGATTCTCACCTTTTCCGAATGCTCGATGTGTCGCAGGAGGATGGACCCGGCTTCGATATGATCGATCCACTGGGCCCAACGCGACAGGACGAGACGATTGACCGCGAGCTCGCTTCCTCCCCGATCGAAGTCAAGGCTGTTGGGCGTGATCCTCCCTACAGTATACGGCTTACCACCAACGAGTACCAACAATGCCTGAAATTCGTTACGACACCCGGTCAGGATTATGTCCTCCGATTGGTCTACGTCCCTGAGTCGGACAACCGTGTAGCTAATGCGACGCTACAGCAGGATATTGTTCTAGAGTCAAAAGCCGACCTTCGGGAGTTGATCCCCCTACGCGAGTTCGAACGAAACGTTCGACAGGGAACGATTAGCCTTGATATCGGATGATCTCACAGGCGTGAGTACCTGATAGCTGCCGGAATTAGCAGACTCTTTGACTGCTACGAGTCAGCCAAAATCCGGTTTTGCAAAACCTCGGAAGGGTTGATAAACCACATCACCGTTGCTATCTGCTGTAGTCCTCTGTGTCTTTCACAGATGGATATCGGGGAGTCCTTTGAGGGCTTCGTTCAGGATGTATGCCTCAATCAGCTTTGTGGGCAACTTCATTGCCCACTCTTTGGTCGTCTCCGCCGAATCGAAGGCCAGATTGAGCGTTTGCCAAAGGTACGGGTGATGAGTTCGAAGAAACCATCCCCAGATGACTGCGGCGAGAGCACCCTGATGTTCTTGGGATAGCTCCAATTTGTCGACGTTGATGGTAGCCATCTAGTACAAAATCATTCGCACCAGCCGTGTAAATAGCTTGACTCTGTACACGTTTAGCAGACGAGGTTTTCTTGGGTCTCTCGATCACGCAATATCCGAATTTCAGTGAATCACTGATTCATTGATCGACGTCTTCCTTCGCCAATTCACGAATTTTTTCCTTCGTCTCTTCGCGGTGCTCGCCGAACGCCACTTCAAAGATCCCACGATAGAAGTGCTTGTTCTTCTCCAGCGTGACGTTCTCCCGCTTCAACTGTTTTTTCAGTCGCGTGAATGTGACTTCGATGTCCTCGCTCTGCTCCGGTTCAACGTATATCGTGGCTGAATCCCAGTCCTCACGAATATTCAACGGTCCATCATCTGCTTCCGTTGCCTCCTCAGTAGAGGGTTTAGCATCCGCCGAGCCAGCACCCCTCTGCTGATCTGGTTGTTCTTCGGTGGCGGTTGCAGGTTCCTGGTCTTGTCTCTCTGATTCCGACGTCGCCTCCGTTGTTTCGTCGTCGCTCGCAGCTTCTTCCTTTTCTGCTTCCTCTGACGGGTCATCAAATCGCTCATCCATCCCTCGGGGCATACTTACACCTCCACCTGCGTTTTGTCGAACGCCCGTTCCATCGTCTCAGCAACCTCCAGGAAGAGGTCGCGCTCGACTTGCTGGTCGTTGGCGTCCTCCCATTCGAAAATATCGCAGCCGTTGTCCCACGCGCGCTGTATCGCTACCCGCATTGGAAGCTTGAAGATCGGCGCTAGTGACGCATATGACTCGTCAAATGCCTCCAGGAACTTCTGTGACTGACCATCGTCTCTGTACATGTTTGCCAGCAGTCCCACGATCGCAATCTCGATCTGTTGGTTGTCCTCGATGGATTCCAGCTGATCCCAGAGATCGTCTAGAGCATCCCGGGATGTCGCTTGGGTTTGCGCAGCCAGGAAGACGTTTTGCGCCGCGATGAACGCTGCATCCGTCAGGACCGAGAGATCAGGGGGGCAGTCGATCAAAATAAAATCGTAGTCGTAGCCGTCGTCGACCAACTCTTCGAGAGCAACTTTCAACGAGAGACGAGCGCCTGCGTCGTCCATCCAATCCCGGGCAAGCCCCATGTCCTTGTGGCTCGGTACGAGATCGAAATTCAGGTGTTCGTAATCGTCGCTGTGGATCATAATTTCTGAAAGAGTCGTGTCGTCAGTGCGCGGATTGTCGACGAGGACGTCGAGAAGATTTGCATCATCCGTAGCGAGCGTATTTGGAAGGTCGTTCTTCGGGCTTGATGGATCGTTGTCGTCGCCCGGGCCGAGTCCCAGGCCTTTCGTCATATCGGCCTGTGGATCCATATCGATCGCGAGGACATCGTGTTCTCGCGAGGCCAGTGCCGCTGCACTGTTTATCGTCGCCGTTGTTTTGCCAGTCCCGCCCTTCTGATTGCCGAAGGCGATCGTGGGAATGCCAGTCGATGGTGTGACGCCCCAGCCACGAGGTGACTCGGTCATAGTACGATCATTGATTCAATGACTCATAAATCCACGTCAGACATCTAATCCCGCTCTGGGAATGGTAAAGTGCTGTATTCCGCGGTATAAACCGCTAAAAGGCGCTTATGGCGTTGTACTTGGTGAAAAGTCAAAGAATCACTGATTCATTGAGTCAACGCATTCTGGAATCCTCGATTGTTGATTCCTCGGGGATTGGAGCTTGCTACTGGCAGTTACTGAATCAGTGA